>DATBBS010000466.1:0-19078 GCA_036270895.1 Xanthobacteraceae bacterium | reverse complement strand
TCGAACATTTTGGTGTTGAGCCAGCCAACCACGCCGCCCCCGCCGCCGCTGCTGGTCCATAGCGTGTCGTTGGCGTCATAGGCGAAGTTCAAGTGATGGGTCTGGAAGCAGGTGTCGACGAAGGTGTATTTCATCGTCTTGGGATCGAGCACCGCGAGCGCCCGGTGCGTTTCCTTGAGCGGAAACAGTTTTGCCGAAGGATGATCCGAGCCCTTCTTGCAGAAGTCGGGATTCTCGGGTCCGCGCACCGCCGCGGCGAGCCAGACACGGCCTTTGCGGTCGATCATCGAATTGTGGTTGTTGACCTTGGTGTCCCAGATCTTCTCCTGGCCCCAATAGGCCGACGGCTCGAGCGGCGTCGCCATCGCGGCGTGGCCCGGCCCCAGCCCCTCGGGCGTATCCGCGTCGCGCACCGGGGCCTTGAAGGTCGTGGCGGTGTGCGTCTTGGGATCGAGGATCGGCAGCATGTCGGTGGAATATTCCGGCGAGCCGAACAGCGGCCCATAGGCATTGACCGTCGGATTGCGCCGGTCGGTCGAGATCTCGTCGTGCAGGTAATGCTTTTCGTCGCCCCAGTCCCAGGTGGTGACCACGATGTTGCGCTCGACGCCCTGCGGCCGCGGCGGCTTGGCATGGGGCAGCTCGCCTTTGGCGACGCGGTCGGTCCAATCGGCGAAATACTTGAACGGCTCGCCCGCGAGCTGGCCGCCCGCGATATTCATCATGAGCTCGCCGGCCTGCCCGGACTGGATGCGGCGCGTCCATGCCGCCTCGGACGATTTCATGTCGCCGAAGGCCGAGGGAATCGTGCGCGTCGCCCGTTGCCCGAGCTGATGGCAGCCGATGCAGCCGTTGTTCTTCATCAGGTTGAGCCAGTCGGTCTGCTTGACCTTGGGCGGCATGTCGCCTTGGCCGAACTGGTCGGCACCCGGGATCTTCAGCATCGAATACCAGTAGATCGCCGGATAGTATTGCGCCGCCGCCGCCTCGTTGGGCGCCGGCACGGCGCGCAGATCGAGCGCCTTGCCGGGCTCGCCATCCGCCTTGGGGGAGTCGACCAGGCCATAGCCGCGCACCCACACCTTGTATTTGGCCTTGGGCAGGTCGGGCACGACATAGCGGCCCTGGTCGTCGGTGACGACCATGCGGGCGAAGCGGGTGGGAAGATCCATGGTTTCCGCGATCACCCACACGCCGGCCTCCGGCCCGTTGGGCCCCGTGACCGTGCCGCCGATATCGTCATTGTCGATGGCGACCGCGGTCTGCGCGCGCGCCGGCAGGGGCGCCAGCATCAGACCGGCGACGCCGATCGCCGCCGCCGTGCCTAAATAGAACCGTCGCATGGTGTTCATTTGCGGTCCTCCCGGATGGTTTTTCATGGCTCGCGGAACCGGCCCGCTGTTTCGGACCTCGTGGTTCGCGCCTTGCGCCCAGCTTGACAGGCTCTCGCACCGAAATCCATGCGTCAGCGACGGGAATCTCGCCGGCGACGGCTACGGCCCGCCGAGCATCTCCGTCGGCCTGAGTCCGCCGACCACGGTGCCATTCCAATTGCGCAACTGCGGCCGCACGAAACGCGCGAGAAAGTCCCCGTCGTGCTCGCGCAGCGGCAGCAGGCCTGCGATCACGGCCGCGGTCGCAACCTCCGCGGCGCGACCCTGGCCGTCGTCGCATTTGACCGCGATGCCGAGACCCTGCTCCGGCAGCGCGCCGCAGAACACCCCCTCGGCGCCGGTCTTCACAAATACGCGCTCGCCGAAATGCGCCATCAGCTCGGTGCAGAACCGTCCGCTGCCGGCAACGAACCAGGGTTTGGCCGCGCAAGCCCGGCGCAGGCGCGCGGCGGCGGCGGCGCGCCCGGCGGCGAGCCCTTGGCCGGTGCCGAAGCGCGCGAAGGCGCGCGCGAGACCGGCGAGCGGCAGCGCCCAGGTCGGCACCGCGCATCCGTCGATGGCGCGGTGCTCGTCGGAGATCGCGGCGCCCGTCAGGTCCTCCAGCGCCGCCTTGACGGCGCGCTGTATCGGATGGTCCGCCGCCTCATAGCCCCGCGTATCGGCCGTCATCGCGCAGGCGGCGCAGAGGAAGCCCGCATGCTTGCCCGAGCAGTTGTTGTGCAGCGCGGACGCCGTCCCGCCCGCGCGCGCGAGCGCCCGAGCGGAAGGCTGGTGCAGCGGCCAGTGCGCCCCGCAGGCGAGCGCGGAGGCATCGAGCCCGGCCGCCGCGAGCATGCGCTCGACGGTCGCGACGTGACCCGGCTCGCCCCCATGCGACGCGCAGGCGAGCGCGAGCTCCTCGTCGCCGAACCCGAAGCGATCGGCGCCGCCCGACTCGACCAGGACGAGCGCCTGCACCGCCTTGATGGCCGAACGAGGAAAAATCGGTGTCGCGACGTCGCCGAGCCCGAGCACGATCGCTCCGTCGGCATCCGCGACGGCGACCGCGCCGCGATGGCGGCTTTCGACCAGTTTGCCGCGCGTCACTTCGACCAGGACGGGATTGGACATCGGACGTTGCTTCGCGGCGCGGGTGGCGCCACATTTGGGACAGGAGCGTTTTCGGGCGACCCCTTCCCGGATCTGCCCGGGATGGATACCGGTTTGCTCCGGGAAATGCGACCATATCAAATCTTCTTTTCCCGCCACTTGGAACCCGATGGCTTCCCGCCTCAAGACGCTTCGACTGACGCTGCTCGTCGTGTTCGCGCTGCCGATCGCGGCGCGCGCCGGGCTCTATGCGGTCGCGGACCATCCGCGCAGCTGGCGCGACGCCAACTGGTCGACCACCGGCCTGCTGCCGCCGGCCGCCGATGATCCGCCGGCGCGCGTGCTGGTGTTCGCGGCCCGCGCCGGCGGCTGGCGCAGCATCTTTGCGGTCCATACCTGGATCGTGGTCAAGCCGGCGAATGCGGCCTCCTATACCCGCTACGACGTGATGGGCTTCGGCCAGCCGGTCCGCGTCAACCTGCATGCGCCCGACGCCTTCTGGTTCAGCGGCGCCCCGCGACTGGTCGCCGATATCCGCGGCGACGACGCCGCCCGGGCGATCCCCGCGATCGAGGCGGCCGTGAAAAGCTACCCGTATGCGGACTATGGCTCCTACCGGGTGTGGCCGGGCCCCAACAGCAATACCTTCACCGCGACCGTGCTGCGCGCCGCGCCCGAACTTGCGGTCGCGATGCCGCCGGAGGCCGTCGGCCGCGATTTCCGTGCCGACGGGTCCTTCATCGGCGCCACCGCCAGCCGGACCGGCTTCGAGGTTACGATCTACGGCCTGATCGGGGCGAAGCTCGGCTGGGTCGAGGGCGTCGAGGTCGATTTCCTCGGTCTGGTGGCCGGGCTCGACCTGCGCCATCCGGCCCTCAAGATCCCGGGCTTCGGCCGGCTCGGCCTCGACGGCGTCGCGACCGCCAACGCACGATAGAGCCATGCTGTCGATCATCGTGCCGGTGCTCGACGAAGAAGCCGGGATCGCCGCGACCCTGCAGGCGCTGTCCGCCCTGCGGGCGCGCGGCGCGGAGGTCATCGTCGCCGACGGCGCCAGCCACGACCGCACGGTCGCGCTTGCCCGCCCGCTGTGCGACCGGTTGATCGTGGCGGTGCGCGGACGCGCCTCCCAGATGAATGCCGGCGCGAGCGCGGCGCACGGCGAGATTCTGCTGTTCCTGCACGCCGATACGCGGCTGCCCGAGGGTGCGGACCGGCTGATCGTGGATGGCCTCGAGCGCAGCGGCCGGACATGGGGCCGGTTCGACGTGAGCATCGACGGGCGCCATCCGCTGCTTCCAGTGATCGCCGCGATGATGAACCTGCGCTCCCGCCTGACCGGCATCGCGACCGGCGACCAGGCGATCTTCGTGGCGACGGCCGCCTTTGCGGCGATCGGCGGTTATCCCGATCTCCCGCTGATGGAGGACATCGTGCTGTCGCGCCGGCTCAAACGGCTCGGCCGGCCGTTATGCATCGCTGCCCGGGCATTGACGTCCGGACGGCGCTGGGAGCAGTACGGCGTGATGCGGACCATTCTGACGATGTGGCGCCTGCGGCTCGCCTTCTTTCTCGGCGTTGCGCCAAGCAAGCTTGCGGCGAGATACGGTCATGGCCCGCGCCGGCCGTGAGGAGGTCGCGGTCGCGATCCTCGCCAAGGCACCGCTGCCGGGCTTTGCCAAGACGCGCCTGATGGCCGCGCTCGGCGCCGACGGCGCGGCCGCCCTGCAGGCGCGGTTCATCGCGCGCGCGACCGAGACGGCCTGCGCGGCCGGTGTCGGCGCCGTGACGCTGTGGGCCGCACCCGACCAGGACCATCCGGCCTTCCAGACGCTCGCGGCGCTGTTCGGCGTGGGGCTCGCGCGCCAGCCCGACGGCGACCTCGGCGACCGGATGCTGGCCGCACTCGAGGCCGCGCACGGCCCCGCTTTGGTGATCGGCACCGACTGCCCGGCCCTGCGGCCCGAGCATCTGCGCGCCGCCGCGGACGCGCTCGTAGGCGGCATCGATGTCGCGGTGGTTCCGGTCGACGACGGCGGCTATGCGTTGATCGGCATGCGTACGCTGCAGCCGGCGCTGTTTGCCGACATGCCGTGGAGCACCGCCGGCGTGATGGCCGAAACACGCCGCCGGCTTACCTCCTTGTCGCTGACATGGCACGAGCCCGCGCGGTTGTGGGACGTCGATCGGCCGGAAGATCTCGAGCGCCTCAAACGCGAGGGGCTGGCCAGCCTGCTCGGCTGACGTGGATCGAGCTGAAACGTTTTTTCGTTTCCGCGCATTGTGGCGGGAAACCGGAAAGCGCACAATTTCCGGCGATGTCACCGCCAGAGTGACGATAGCCCGGAGTGAAACGCCATGCTGACCCGACGCAGGATTCTGCATCTTGGCGCAACGGCCGGCGCCTCAGTGCTGGCCGTGCGGTCCGGTGGTGCGCTCTCTGATGTCCCATCGACCGTCAAGACCCCGGTCGACTTCGAGGTGCCGCGCGGCGCCTGCGACTGCCATGTGCACGTGTTCGACCCGGCGCGCTTTGCCTACGACGCACACCGCGTCTACACGCCGCCGGAGGCCACGGCCACCGACCTGCTTGCCCTGCAGAACGCCATCCGTTTCGATCGCGTCGTGATCGTGCAGCCCAGCGTCTATGGCGTCGACATGGCGGCGACGCTCGACGGCATGAAGAAGCTCGGTGCGCAACGCGCCCGCGGCGTCGCCGTGATCGACGCCGACACTCCCAAGGCCGCGCTCGACGCGATGCACGCCGCCGGCGTGCGCGGCGTACGGCTCAATCTCGAGACCGTGGGCGAGTCCGATCCAGCGGCGGTGAAGCACGCGCTTGCCACGACAGCCGAGCAACTGCGCGGCCGTGACTGGCACATCCAGTTCAACACCAATCTCGGCGTGGTGGCGGCGATCCGGGACGAGCTTGCGGCGCTGCCGATGCCGGTCGTGCTCGACCATTTCGCGCGGGCCAAGGCCTCGCTCGGCCCGAGCCAGCCCGGCTTCGACGCGCTGCTCGCCCTGGTCCAGGCGGGTCGCGCCTATGTGAAAATTTCGGCCGCCTATCGCATTTCCGACCAGAAACCGGACTATCCGGACGCCGCCGCGATCGCGCAGGCGATCGTGGCCGCCAACCCGGACCGCGTGGTCTGGGGCTCGAACTGGCCGCATCCCGGCCGCGGCAAGACCCGCACCGACACGGCTCCGCCCTATCCGAGCGACGACGGCATGCTGCTCAATCAATTGCCGAAGTGGGTGTCGGACGCGGCAACGCGCCGGAAGATCCTGGTGGATAACCCGGCAAGGCTTTATGGGTTTGGGAGCGCGTGACGTCGCACCCGACGATCAAAATTCAATGGAGGCGGATCATCACCAGCCCGGCGACGATCAGCAGCGCGGCGGCGACCCGGAGCGCGCGCAACGGTTCCTTCAAGACCACCACCGCGATCAGCGCCCCGAACAGCACGCTGGTCTCGCGCAACGCCGCCACGACCGCGATCGGCGCGACGGTCATCGCCCAGATCGCAACCCAGTAGGAGCCGAGCTGAAGCCCGCCGCCGGCAAGGCCCTTGGCCCAGACGGCCGGCATGTCGCCGAACAGCTTCGGCCCGCCGCGCACCAGCCCGTACAGCGCCATGATGACGGCATTGCCGACGAACAGCGCCGCCGTGTAGGCGGCGGCATCGCCGGCCGCGCGCGCGCCGACGCCGTCGACGACCGAATAGGCGCAGATCGTGAGCGCGGTAAACAGCGCGAAGCCGAGCGCCCGGCGATCGAGCCGGGCAAGGTCACGACCGCCGCGCAGCGAGAGCATGAACACGCCACCGACCAGGCACAGGAGGCCGGCCCAGCCGAGCAGGCCGAGCCGCTCGCCGAGCCAGGTGGTGCTGACGATGGCCGTAAGCAGCGGCGCCGACCCGCGCGCGATCGGGTAGACCTGGCTCATGTCGCCGGTGCGGTAGGCTTCGATCAGGCCGGCGAAATAGCACAGATGGACGAGCACCGAGGCGGCCACCCAGGGGCGCGCGGGCGCGGCCGGCAGGCGGACGACCGCCAGCATGGGCAACGCGACGACGCCGGCCCCGATCGCGATCAGCACCGTGGTGAGGAGCGGGTCGAGGCCGCGCTTGATGGCCGCGTTCCAGCCCGCGTGGGCGGCAGCGGCGAACAGGACGGCGGCAAAGACGAGAGAATCCATCGGCGGCTTTCGGTCCGTGCTTTATAGTGTAACGGGGCCAACTAAAATCCCCCTGGCAAAAAAAGCTCCACAAGGACGTGATCCGGGGCGGCCGCGACCCAAGCCGCCGAGGCGAAATCGAGGATGTGCCGAACGGCCGACTCGTTCTAACAAAGCGTTGCCCCGGCCTGCGTCGTCGGGGCCGGAGGGCCTATGTTCACGACGCCTCGCCTGATCATCATCGCGCTCGGCGCAGCGCTCAACGTCTCGATCGGAACGATCGTCTATCTGATCAAGCTGCCGGTCTATCTCGATTCGATCGGAACCATCCTGGTCGCGTTGCTGCTCGCGCCCGACCGGACCGCGGCCTTTCTGTGCGCATGGGCGGCCGGGTGGATCGGTCTCGTGGTCAGCGGCCTGGTCAATCCGTTCCTGCCGTGGTTCGCGCTGACCGACGTTGCGATCGCGCTCGTTACCGCGCTTCTCACCGTGGGGGCGGCAGCGACCTTCCGGGCGCGCCCGTTGCGCAGCATCCCGTTCGCGGCCCAGGTGCTGTTGTGCGGCGTCGCGACCGGCATCGTGTCGGGTGTCGTCTCGGCGCCGGTCGTCGCCTATCTGTTCGGGGGCGTTACCGGCTCAGGTTCGGCCCTCGTGGTCGCCGTCTTCCTCAAGGCCGGCGAGAACCTGATGAGCGCCGCAATGTTGTCGGGACTTGCGGCGGATCCGCCGGACAAGATCCTCCAGGTCTTGTTTGCGGCCCTGCTCTATCGCGCCACGCCCGGCGACCTCATCGCCATGCTGCGCCCCACGACGCAGGCCCAGCTGATCCGATGACCCCCAACGGCGCCATCGCGGTTGCGTTCATCCTGATCGCGCTGAGCATGAGCAGCCCCGGACCGCGCGGCACGGCGATTCTGCTCGTGTTCGCTCTGGTTTTCGCCATCATCGAGTTGCGCGGCCTGACCTTGGTCGCACTGCGGCGGGCGGCCGTGGTGGTGCTCCCGCTCGCTGCCTTCATGGGCCTGGTCTGGATCGGAATCGTCGGCCGGGCGCCCGCCGAGATCGCGGCGGGCGCAACCGGCACGCGGGCGGCCGCCCTCGCCTACGTGGCCGGCATCTGCGGCCGGCTTTTCTTCATCGTGGTGGTCATCCAGCTCGTCTTTCTGCGTTTCGCGCAACTCACGCCATTGCGGTTCATCCATGCCCTGGCGTTGCCGGCTGCCGTCAAGCGCATGCTGGTCATTACCCTCTCGCTGATCGCGACGCTGCGCCACGCGATCGACCGCGCCCATACGGCCTTGATCGCGGCCGGAACACTCACGCGATCGCCCTCGTGGCGCAACCTTCTTCACGCCTGGCGGCTGATCCAGGCGGTGTGGCTCAGCGCGGTCACGATCGTGCTCGGCCGCATGCGCGACAAGTGGCCGGTCGAGAATACCCTCGCGCTGCTCGACCGCACGCTCGAGGGCAGCCATCCGCCATGGCTGCGCGGCGACGATCGGATCTGGCTGCCCATCACCCTCGGCGCCGCGGCCGTGATCCTGTTTGCCGACATGATGCCGGGGGCGTCCTGAATGGCACGCCGCGAGCTCATTTCCGGGCCGAACTTTTCCGGCCGCAGCGGCGCCCTGATGGAACTGTTACGCGACGGCAAATTCGCTGGCGAAACCTTCTACGTCGGACCGTATTCCGAAGCGGCGCTGTCCGGTCTCTCCAGCACCATCGCGGATGAGATCGAGATCTACCGCGCCAAGCCGGCGCGCGTCGGCCGCGCCGCGTTTTTGCCGCTCGGTTTCGCGGCGCTGGGACGCCGCGAGCCGCAGACCCTGTCGGGCGGCGAGCAGGTCCTGCTGGCGTTGCACTGTTTTTCGCTCAGCCATTATGAGGCGATCGCGATCGACAGCGCGCTGGAGCAGCTCGATCCCACCCACCGCAACGCCGCGCTCGACTATCTGGCGCCGCACGAGGGGGCGGTCGAGACGGTCGCTTTAGTCGACAATCGCCTGCCGAACCCACTGGCGGGCTGGACCTGCAGCGAGCGCGCGGCCGACACCGCCGCATTCGACTGCGACCCCCGCCGCCTCGTCGCCGATCTGACGCCGCGACAGGCGCCGGCGATCGCGGTGTCCGGTCTGCATTTCGATTACCGCGATGGAAAAAGCATTTTCCGCGCCGTCGACCTCACGCTCGACGGCGGACAGGCCTACCGCGTGGCCGGACCGAACGGCGCCGGCAAGACCACATTGCTCAAGCTCCTGGTCGGCGTGCTCGCCCCCAAGGCCGGCACGCTCACGCTGGGCGGCCAGCGCTATCGCCCCTGGCGGCAGGGGAACCGCGCCATCGCGCTGGCGACGCAGAACCCGGATCACCAGTGGTGCGGCGCGACCCTGCGCGACGACCTGGCGCGGCGCCGTTCCGCTTTTGCGCGCGACGTCCCCCACGACTATCTAGCCGACGTCCGGATGGCCAAGCTCGCCGCCGCGCTCGGGGTTCATTCGCTCGACGCCCACCTCTACGAGCTACCGCTCACGGCGCGCAAGCGGCTGAGCTGGCTGTGGCCGCTGTCGGGCGCCCTGCCCTGGGCCATGTTCGACGAGCCCTCGATCGGCCAGGACCTGAACACCCGAATACAGCTTGCGGCCGCGATCGCGCGCCTGACCGCGCTGGGCTACGGCGTGCTGTTCGTCACCCATGATGACGACTTCGCGGCGCGCATCCCGCATCGCGTGCTGGCCATCGGCGACATGCCGGTGAAGGCGGCGTGAGCTAGCCGCAGCGCACGGTGCGCCGCTCCGCTCCTCGTGGCGCAGCATCGCGGGCAAAAGACTCGGATTTAATCCAGCAGCTCGGCGCCCGGCCAAAGTTTCCTGCTCGAGCGCGCATATTGCGGTGGCCGCTTGACCTCGCCGCCGAGCGCGCGGGCGGCGCGCCAGCCCCAGTGCGGATCGTCCAGCATCGCACGGGCGAGCGCCACCATGTCGGCCTTGCCTTCGGCGACGATCGATTCCGCCAGCTTGGGCGTCACGATCATGCCGACCGTGCGGGTCGCGATCGCCGCCTCGCGGCGCACGCTTGCGGCGATGTCGGCATTGTAGCCGGGCGCCACCGGGTTGCGCGCCTCGGCCGCGACCCCGCCCGAGGACACGTCGACATAGTCGCAGCCCGCCTCCTTGAGCATCCGGGCGCACGCCACCGCGTCCGCCGGGCTCAGCCCGCCATCCATCCAGTCACTGCCGGTGATGCGCGCCCCATAGGCCAGCCCCTTGGGCACCACGGCACGCACCGCCCGCGTCACGTCGAGCGGAAAGGCCATGCGGTTCTCGAACGAGCCGCCGTAGCGGTCTGTGCGCTTGTTCGAGATCGGCGAGATGAAGCTGTGCAACAGATAGCCATGGGCCATGTGCAGCTCGATTGCGTCGAAGCCGATTCGCACCGCACGCTCGGCCGCGGCGACGAAGGAGGCGCGCACGCGCGCCAGGTCGTCGTCGGTGGCGGCCTGCGGCGTGTGCCAGCCCGGGCCGAACGGAATGGCGGACGGCGCGATCGTCGGCCACGGATCGGCTCCCGGCGCGAGCGGACCGCCCCCTTCCCACGGCCGCTGCGCCGAGCCCTTGCGGCCCGAATGGGCGAGCTGGATGCCGAATTTCGCCGTTCCGATGCGACGGCAGTGGTCGATCACGCGCACGAGCGCCGCCTCGCAGTGATCCGAATAAAGGCCGAGACAGCCGTGGGTGATGCGGCCGTGCCGCTCCACATGGGTCGCCTCGACGATCACCAGGCCGGCGCCGGAATTCGCCAGCATGCCGAGGTGGGTCAGATGCCAGTCATTGGCGACGCCGTCGTCGGCGCTGTACTGGCACATGGGCGAGACCACGACCCGGTTGTCGAGCGCGAGATCGGCAAGCCGGTAGGGCGAAAACAGAATGGAGCTCATGGGTTGTCCGGGTTTCTGCGGAGGGAACGTCAGGATACGCCGATCATATGGGACCGCGGTCGCCGGCCGGCAAGCGAAGTCGGCGCCTGTTGCGCTGCCTGTAAATCGACCGCGCAGGCCCGATTATCAGGCGAAACATCGTCGAAACAACAGGGGTTTTGACGCGCCGAACAGGCGTCCGGCCTGATACTACAGGGAATCAACAGGCGATTTACAGGAACGGCGTCGTTGGACTGCTGTGTCGCCAACCCGGGCGCGGCAGGCCGGCCGTGAGAACTCTTCCTTGTTTTAGTGTCTCATTTCAGAGCTGCGTTCCGGGGCCGTTTCCTGCAAACAGCAGGGAATCTGCAGGGAAGCCCTCTCCACGACTGGCCCCGCGCGAACGCGGTCCGGCGTTTGCGCCAATGATAAAGGCCGCGCGCGGCGGCCCGTGTGCTTGCTTTCATTCGCCGCGACGGCGTCCGACATGCCGCCCGCGTGGAACGCTCGAACGCGTGGGCCACCCAGGTCGGGTAACCCGACCCGCGCATTAAAAAACCGATCCCGGGCAGGCCCGAGATCGGCGCGCAATTCCAACTGTGGATTTTCTCCTACACCGTTTTGGTCGGTTCGTCAAAAAAACGCGTGTCAAGACTCATGATCAAACCGCCTCTACTTTATCGCTTACGGCGCCATCTATTGCGGTGAGCTTATCAACGGAGGGGGAGCGATTTCAGGTTTTCGGCGTGTGGTCGTCGTTGATGATCGCGACGCGACGGCGGCCGCTCCACAGTTCGACCTTTTTACCGCCAGCAATGCCCTTAGCGGCCTCGATCGCCTCTGCGTCATCCCTATATGTGACCTCAGCGGCGCTGGTGAAATGACCGTCAGCGCCGACAAAGTAAATCCGGTAATGCGGCACTCCGACCCCCGATACACCCCAGCGAGCGCGGAGTCATTGCCACCGTAGGGGACAGGCTGTCGGTAATGTACATTACCGAAGCCACGCCGTTGCCGAAGAAGCCTAGGAATACGTCTTGGGAAGATGAAAAGCGACGCGCTCACGCACCAACTGGTAACATTCGCATGAGGCCTTCGTCAGGCCCTGCCGGTCGATGATCGTGACCTGCCGGCGACCACGCTCGATCAAACCCTCGTCTTCCAGCTCCCGGGCAGCATTCGTGATAGAGGGCCTCTGGGCGCCCAGCATTTGGGCAAGAATATCTTGCGTAATCGAGAGATTATCATCGTCGGCACGGTCCCGCATCATGAGGAGCCAGCGCGCCAGCCGTTCCGTAAGGCTGTGGGCGCCGTTGCAGGCGACCGATACCATGACCTGTTCGAGAAAGGCCTCGACATAATCATACATGAGGGCTCGGAAAGAAGGCGTCGATTCCAAGGCCCGCATATAGGCGGCGCGCGACATCTTGGCGGCGCTTCCCGGGATTTGGACCAAGAGCCTGACCGAGGACATCCTGGCGCCCAGGAGCGCTTGCACGCCGCTGCACCCTTCCCTGCCGATCGTCGCCATCTCGATGGTATTGCCATTCGCATAGACCGCGACCACCGAGATGACGCCGCTATGGGGGAAAAAGATGTGGTCGAGCGAGCTATCGGCATCCAGCAGAACCTGCCCGCTCGAGCAGGGGATGTGTTCGAGCTCAGGCATGAGCCGTTTCAGAATGCGATCTGGGAGAGCAAGCAAAAGGCGATTGCGGGGCGCGTTTTCGTCCATACCCTGAAACCGCCCCGGTTCGCATTAGTTCCCATTTAGCGGCGGATAGAGGAGCTGGCCACAAATCCCGCGCGAGCAGAGCCGCGCTTCTGCTTGGCGTATCAATTTTGAAAATTGAATCACCATCGTGTCACGGCCTGCGCCCCCGCGTGGGCGCAGGGCACAGCGCTTCAATCAGAAGCCAGCCGCATCACCGACAGCGCCAGCGCCTGCGCACGCGGCACGATCGATTCGACATCCAGATACTCGTCGGGCGAATGGGCACGGCCGCCGATCGGACCGACGCCGCAGATGGTCGGCGCCCCGACGCTGGCCGCAAAGCCGGAATCGGCGCAGCCGCCGGCGAATTCGCCTGTTACCTTCTGTCCGAACTCCCGCGCGCAGGCCGCATAGTGATCGAACAATCGCCGCGACTCCGCGCTGGCGACGAGCGGCTTGAATTCGCCGGTGATCTCCAGCCGTGTGCTCGCGCCCGCAACATGACGATGGGCGACGATGCGT
Source organism: Xanthobacteraceae bacterium (assembly GCA_036270895.1). Taxonomy (GTDB): domain Bacteria; phylum Pseudomonadota; class Alphaproteobacteria; order Rhizobiales; family Xanthobacteraceae; genus JAVDCA01. The sequence goes on along the minus strand of DATBBS010000466.1, from coordinate 6,266 downwards.
TCGATCGCCGCCATCGCGCGCTCGCCGTCCCCCGGGTGGATGAAACGCAGATCGAGGCCGGCGGTCGCGCTCGGCGCCACCATGTTCACGACCTCTCCGCCCGCCACCGTGCCGACGTTGCAGCTGATCCCGCGCTCGGGGTCGGTAAGGGCGTGCAGATCGACGATCTTGCGGGCGATCTCCTCGATCGCGCTCACCCCGTCGGCGAGGTTGTTGCCGGCATGCGCGGCCTTGCCGGTCACCTCGATCTTCATGAACACGCCGCCATTGCGGCCGGTGACGATGCCGCCGTTGGGCCGGCCGGGCTCGGCGTTGAAAACCGCACGCGCCCGCCGCGCCTCCTGCTCGATCAGCGCGCGCGAGGACGGCGAGCCGATCTCCTCGTCGGCGGTGAACAGCGCGACAAGCGGGCCGGGCGGACCGAAAGTCTTGAATGCCGACAGCACGATGGCGTTCATCGCGAGCCCCGCCTTCATGTCGCAGCAACCGGGACCCGAGCCGCGGCCGTCTATGACGCGGAACGGCCGCCGTGCCGCCTCCCCGCGCGCATAGACAGTGTCGCGATGGCCCATCAATAGAATGGTGCGCCCGCCGGCCTCGCCGACGGTCGCGCGGATGCCGTCGCCGTACCGCTCATTGGGAACGATGTCGCAGGCGATGCCACGGGCGTTGAGAAAGCCACGAATGCACGCGCCGGCGGCGTCCACCCCGGCCTTGTCGAGGCTGCCGCTGTCGGTGTTCACCAGCGCTTCGATCAAGCCCAGCGTGGCGGCGCGCTCGGCTGCGATCCAATCGACCACGTTGCGTTCCGCTTCCGTCAGCGCCGCCATGATGCCCTCCGGGGTATTAATCGACCCGATTCATACCGGTGGGCTCGGGGCGCGGCGACAACAATTTCGGAGATCGGGCAAGGGCGAATGAGGCAGACGAGCCCTGCGCCGCACTTGACGCGGATCGGCAGGCGTTTTGGGCAAGCTTTTGCGCAGCGCACAAAAATCGACCCGGGATCGCCTCCCGATCCCGCTCGACCTCAGGCGGCGGCGAGCGCCTTGGCGCCGCCCGACGGGTTGGCCAGCTTATTCCAGGCCTCGCTGAGCCGGACCGCTTCGCGCGTGCGGGCCAGCAGCTCTTCCTCGGTATAGTAGTGCTTCCAACGACCGCTTTCGTAGAGATCAAGGAAATGCGCGCAACGCCGTTCGGCGAGCGCACGCCATTTCTGCGTGATCTCCACGGGCATACAGCGAGGGATTTGCGCGGCCATAGCCTGGCGCCGTCGTGGCAGGTTGTTTGGATCGTGGCGCGCGTACTCGACGCTAGCAATACGCGCAAATACGGCCGCGTGCCCGCAGGGTCTGTATGCTGTGGATAAGTGATTCGCGGTAATATGGGAAGCGGCGCTTGGGCATCCTCCCTAAATTGTGGCCGGTTAAGGGTCGAGGCGAAAACTGTCCTCGATTTCCACTGAAATCCGCTGCGACCGGCGGACGCGCGTCGCGCCGCCGATAAGGTCGCAAATACCCGCGAAATCCGCCTTTGCCGACCTTTGGAATACCTTTGAGGCCCGGGGCGTCCCGCGATCCTCAAAGCTTGATGCGCAGCAGATGGGCGATCTCGCCGACCACGCCACGGCGGAACATCAGGACGCAAAACACGAAGATCACGCCCTGGATCACGGTCACCCATTCGCCGAAGCTCGCGAGATAGTTCTGCATCCCGATGATGACGACCGCGCCGGCGACCGGACCGAATACCGTGCCAAGGCCGCCGACCAGCGTCATCAACACGACCTCGCCCGACATCGACCAATGCACGTCGGTGAGCGAGGCGAGCTGGAATACGATGGTCTTGGTGGCCCCGGCGAGCCCCGCGAGCGCCGCCGAGAGCACGAAGGCGAGGAGCTTGTATTGCTCCGTCTTGTAGCCGAGCGAGATCGCGCGCGCCTCGTTCTCGCGGATCGCCTTGAGCACCTCGCCGAACGGCGAATGGATGATGCGATAGATGAGCAGGAAGCCGGCCAGGAACACGACCGCCACGAAGGCGTACATCGCCAACTGGTCGTTGAGATCGATCAAACCGAGCAGGCGCCCGCGTGGAACCGCTTGGATGCCATCCTCGCCGCCGGTGAATTTCGCCTGCAACGCAAAGAAGAACATCATCTGAGCGAGCGCGAGCGTGATCATCGCGAAATAGATGCCTTGCCGGCGGATGGCGAGCCATCCCGCGACGAGCCCGAGCAGCGCCGCCACCGCGGTTCCGAAAAGGATCGCGAGCTCGGGACTCAATGGCGGCAACGGAATGACGAGCCAGCCCCACAGCCGCCAGCCGGCCGGATACGGCAGGCTGATGACGCCGACCTTGGCCATATGGGCGGCCACATACGATGCCCAGCCGAAAAACAGCGCATGGCCGAACGACAAGAGGCCGCCATAGCCGATCAGCAGGTTGAACGCGCAGGCGAACAGCGCGAAACACAGCACCTTCATCAGGAAAACCGGATAGACGAAAAACGGCGCGACGACGATCACCGCCAGCATCAACAGAAAGGCGATCGTCTCGCTGCGCGCAGCCTTCGGCCGCGCCGCAACCGCCATCGGATCGGCGACGCGTTCCATCACGCCCTCCGTCCGAACAGGCCGGCGGGGCGGATGAGCAGCACGATCGCCATGATGACGAAGATCACGGTATTCGACGCTTCGGGATAAAACACCTTGGTCAGGCCCTCGACGATGCCGAGGCCGAAGCCGGTGACGATGGCGCCCATGATCGAGCCCATGCCCCCGATCACCACGACCGCGAACACGACGATGATCAGGTCGCCGCCCATCTGCGGGCTGACATTGTAGATCGGGGCCGCCAGCACGCCGGCGAGCGCCGCGAGGCCGACGCCGAAGCCGTAGGTGAGCGTGATCATGCGGGGTACGTTGATCCCGAAAGCGCGCACGAGAGTCGGGTTCTCGGTCGCGGCACGCAAGTATGACCCGAGCTTGGTGCGCTCTATCACGAACCAGGTCGCGAGGCAGACCACCAGCGATACGCCGACCACCCAGGCGCGGTAGTTGGGCAAGAACATGAATCCGAGGTTTTGGCCGCCGGTGAGCGCATCGGGCACCCGATAGGGAAGCCCCGACGCCCCATAGAGGTCGCGGAAAACGCCCTCGATGATCAGCGCGAGGCCGAAAGTCAGAAGCAGGCCATAGAGATGGTCGAGCTTATAAAGCCATTGCAGGAACAGCCGCTCGACCAAGATGCCGGTGAAGCCGACGATGAGCGGGGCCAGCACGAGGGCGACGAAATAATTGACGTTGAGATATTGCAGCAGCAGGAACGCCGCGAAGGCGCCCATCATGTATTGGGCGCCGTGGCTGAAATTTATGATGTTCAGCATGCCGAAGATGACGGCGAGCCCGAGGCTCAACAGCGCATAGAACGAGCCGTTGATCAGCCCGAGCAGGAGCTGCCCGAACAACGCGGTCGACGGAATGCCGAAGATCTCGATCATGGCGGCTGGAGCCCCTCAGCTCCCTCTCCCCGCTTACGGGGAAAGGATCATTCGTAGGGTGGGTTGAGCGCAGCGAAACCCACCATTTCGCGCCTCGCGGCTGTTGGTGGGTTACGGCGCTTTCGCGCCTAACCCACCCTACGTGCCGCGGATAACCCCTCGCCCGACATCCTCGCTTACGCTCGGATGTCGACCTCTCCCCGCGTGCGGGGAAAGGTAATAACGTCAGCCGCTCACCAGCGGGCAGTTGCCGTCCTTGAGCGGGCGGAAGGCTTCGGCCGCCGGAATGGTGGCGCGCAGCTTGTAGAAGTCGCCCGGATGTTTCGACTCCTCAGGCTTCTTGACCTCGAACAGATACGCGTCGTGGATCTTGCGCCCGTCGGCCCGAATGGTGCCCTTGCCGAAGAGCGGATCGTCGGTCGGCATCTCCTTCATCTTGGCGACAACGACCTTGCCGTCCTTCGCGCTCTTGAGCGCCGCGACGGCCTTGAGATAGTGCGTGATGCCCGCATAGACGCCGGCGTGGATCATGGTCGGATATTTGCCAGCCCGTTCCTGCTGCCAGCGCTTGGTCCATGCGCGGTTGACGTCGTTCATGTCCCAATACCAGGTCTCGGTCAGCGCGAGGCCTTGCGCGGTCGGCAGGCCGAGCGCCGCGACGTCGCTCGCGAACACCAGCAGGCCGGCGAGGTTCTGCCCGCCCTTGACGATGCCGAACTCCGCCGCCTGCTTGATCGAGTTGATGGTGTCGCCGCCCGCATTCGCGAGCCCGATCACCTTGGCCTTGGAGGCCTGTGCCTGCAGCAGGAAGGACGAGAAGTCGTTGGTGTTGAGCGGATGACGGACCTGGCCCAGCACCTTGCCGCCATTGGCGTTCACGACCGCCATGGTGTCGCGCTCGAGCGCATGGCCGAACGCGTAGTCGGCGGTCAGGAAGAACCAGGTATCGCCGCCGGTCTTGACCATCGCCTTGCCGGTGCCGTTGGCGAGCATCCAGGTGTCATAGGTCCAGTGGATCGTGTTGGCGTTGCACTTCGGACCGGTGAGGTCGGAGGCTGCGGCGCCCGACACGATGAAGATCCCGTTCTTCTGCTTGGCGACCTCGCTGACGGCGAGCGCGACGCCGGAATTCGGGGTATCGATGATCATGTCGACCTTGTCGACGTCGAACCACTGGCTCGCGATGCTCGAGCCGATGTCGGGCTTGTTCTGATGGTCGGCGCTCAGGAGCTCGACCTTGATGTCCTTGTGCGCGGCGGTGAAATCAGCAATCGCCATCTTGGCGGCGGCGACCGAGCCGGGCCCGCCGATGTCGGAATACAGGCTCGACATGTCGCTCAGCACGCCGATCTTTACCGTGACCTGAGCGTGCGCGGTTCCGCACGCCAGCGCGGCGCTCACTGCCGCCAGACCCAACAATCGTTTCATCACGTTCCTCCTTTGTTGCCGCCGGAGACCGGCGTTCATTAACAGTTGTCGCCGGAGACCGGCGTTCATTCACAGTTGTCGCCGGAGACCGGCGGCTGTTTCAGTTTCAGCCGGAGACCGGAGTCCGTTAACCGTTTTCGCCGCGGACCGGCGCTTGTTCATACTCCCAGATAGTCGTGCAGCTTTTCCAGGTTCGCGTCCAGGTCCGAATTGACGAAACCTTCGACGATTCGCCCGTGTTCCATGATGAAATAGCGATCGGCGACGGTCGACGCGAAGCGGAAATTCTGCTCGACCAGGAGAATGGTGAAGCCCTCCTGCTTGAGGGCCCGGATGGTGCGGCCGATCTGCTGGATGATGACCGGGGCGAGGCCTTCGGTCGGCTCGTCGAGCAGAAGCAGCCGCGCGCCGGTGCGCAGGATGCGGCCGATGGCGAGCATCTGCTGCTCGCCCCCCGAAAGCTTGCTGCCCTGGCTCGAGCCCAGCCGTTCCTTGAGGTTGGGAAACAGCGTGAAGATGCGATCGAGCCCGAGGCCGCCCGGCTTCACCACCGGCGGCAACAGCAGGTTCTCCTCGACGGAGAGCGAGGAGAATATCCCGCGCTCCTCCGGACAGAGCGCGATGCCGGCACGGGCAATCTCATTCGAGGCGCAGCCGACGAGTTCGCGCCCTTCGAAGCGCACCGACCCGGTGCGATGGCCCACGATCCCCATGACCGACTTGAGCGTGGTGGTCTTGCCGGCGCCGTTGCGGCCGAGCAGCGTCACCACCTCGCCGACGCGCACGTCGAAGGTCACGCCGTGGAGGACGTGCGATTCGCCGTACCACGCCTGCAGACCCTCGACGGCGAGAAGCGCGGGCTCAGGCATGGCCCACCCCCAGATAGGCTTCGCGCACTTCCGGGTTTGCCGAAACCGTATCGTAGTCTCCCTCGGCGAGGATCCGTCCGCGCGTCAGTACGGTGATGCAATCGCACAAATCGGCGACGACGCTCAGATTGTGCTCGACCATCAGCACGGTGCGGTCGACCGCGACCGACTTGATGAGCGCCGAGATCCGACCGATGTCCTCATGGCCCATGCCGGCGGTCGGCTCGTCGAGCAGCAGCATCTCCGGATCGAGCGCGAGCGTGGTCGCGATTTCGAGCGCGCGCTTGCGGCCATAGGGCAGCTCCACCGCGTTGATCTGCGCAAACTGGGCGAGCCCCACATCCGTGATCAGGCTCAAGGCGCGCTCGTTGAACTGGTCGAGAACCCGCGTCGAACGCCAGAAGTCGAATGAACCGCCGCGCCCGCGCTGGAGCGCGATGCGCACATTCTCCAGCACCGTGAGATGGGGA
>DATBBS010000465.1:0-4200 GCA_036270895.1 Xanthobacteraceae bacterium | reverse complement strand
TGCTTGGACACGAGGTGACCGCCGCGCTTGCGCCGCTCATGCATGCTGTCCGCCCGCGCGCGATCGAAGACGACGATCGCCTCGGCGGCGAGCGCGCCGCCTTTGGTGGCGCCGAAGGAGAGGATGTCGACGCCCGCTTTCCACGACATCTCGGCCGGCGTCGCGCCGAGCCGCACCAGCGCGTTGGCGAAGCGGGCACCATCCATGTGGGTCGCGAGGCCGCGTCCATGCGCGACGTCGCACAGCGCCTTGATCTCGCCGACCGTGTAGATCGTTCCGGCCTCGGTCACCTGGCTGAGCGACAGGGCCGCCGCCTGCGCGGCATGCGGCCGGTGGCCGGTATGGCGGTCGATCGCGGCACCGAGCGTCGCGACCGAAAGCTTGCAGCCGACGCCGTCAAGACCGATGAGCTTGATGCCGCCCCCGAAGAACTCCGGCGCCCCGCATTCGTCGGTCGCGATATGGGCTTCGGCATGACACAAGACGCCACCCCATGGCGGCACCACATGGGCGAGCGCCAGCGCATTGGCGGCCGTGCCGGTCGACACCAGGAAGACGGCGGCGTCGCGCTCGAACAGCGCCGCGATGCGGCCCTCGATCGCGCGCGTGAGCTCATCATTGCCGTAGCCGAGCGCAAAACCGCCGTTGGCGCGTGTGATCGCATCGAGAACGGCCTGCGGCACACCGGCCGTATTGTCGCTCGCAAAATTCATGGGGTCTCCGCAGGCTCATGTCGAATATCGCATGTCTTGAGCGAAACCGTGCCGCCGGGTTTTCGTTGATCAGGGGTGGTTCCCGCGTCGCAGCATGGCCGGCGGCCGGGTCACCGGGCTGTCGCCGATCTGTGGAATTATGCCCTGAAACGCAACGCCATTGCGTCGCCGCCCGGTCCGTGGTCCTCTTGTTGCTCCGGTCAAAGCGGCCCCGCAATAAAGGCACCGCACAAACCACTTTTTGGGTGGCGAGCCCTTGTTTAGGTGGCAGAATTTTGGCATGGTGAGTTAGGACAGCATTGCTGTCCCATATGAGGTCCGCGCCCGGCCGTAGGCCTGTTCCTGCCGATCGGGCGCGCGGGAATGCGCCGAGGATGCCTGATCGCATCGGGGCGCCGAACGAGCGGCCACGCAAAATCGCCAGAACGGCGGCAAGGCTGCCCGGCACGACATGGTTCGGCCTCGCATCGGGGCGCCGGGCGGCGCTGCGCGCGAGGGAGGTGCGTCGGCGGCCTGGGGCCGCGGACGACAGATGAGGATGATGATGAGCGCGCCAGGAGACGGCCGAGAGCAAATGGGCGGGCGGGTTGCTGCTTCCATCGCGGAGCAGAAACGCGCCGCCATGCTCTCCTCGTCCGCCACCGCCGATCCCGGCACGCCGCCGGCGCGCGGCCTCTACGATCCGGCGTTCGACAAGGACTCCTGCGGCGTCGGCTTCATCGCCGACATCAAGGGCCGCAAGTCGCACCAGATCGTGGCGGACGCGCTCACCATCCTGCTCAACCTCGAGCATCGCGGGGCGGTCGGCGCCGATCCGCGCGCCGGCGACGGCGCCGGAATCCTGGTGCAGATCCCGCACAAGTTCTTCGCCAAGAAGACGGCCGAGCTCGGATTCACCCTGCCGGCGCCGGGCCAATACGCGGTCGGGACCCTGTTCATGCCGCACGACAAGACGCGGCAGAAGGAGATCACGGACATCTATGCGGATGTGATCGCCGCCGAGGGCATGCGTCTGCTGGGCTGGCGCGACGTGCCGACCGACAATTCCACGCTCGGCGAGTCGGTGAAACCGACCGAGCCGGTGCACCGGCAGGTGTTCATCGGACAAGGCGAGCACAAGCTCGCCGAGAGCGACTTCGAGCGCCGGCTCTATATCCTGCGCAAGACGATCTCGGGCGAGTTCTATCGCCGCTATGAGCGCCGGATCTCCGGCTATTACCCGGTGACGATCTCGTGCCGGACCACGATCTACAAGGGCATGTTCCTCGCCGATCAGCTCGGCACCTATTATCCCGATCTGCGCGATCCGGACTTCGTGAGCGCGCTCGCGCTGGTGCATCAGCGCTTCTCGACCAACACCTTCCCGACCTGGTCGCTGGCGCATCCCTACCGCATGGTCGCGCACAACGGCGAGATCAACACGCTGCGCGGCAACCTCAACTGGATGGCGGCCCGCCAGGCGTCGGCGCGTTCGCCCTTCTACGGCGACGACATCGCGCGGCTCTGGCCGATCTCCTATGAGGGCCAGTCCGACACCGCCTGCTTCGACAATGCGCTCGAATTCCTGACGCAGGGCGGCTACCCGCTGGCGCATGCCGTGATGATGATGATTCCGGAAGCCTGGGCCGGCAACCCGCTGATGGACGAGGAGCGCCGCGCCTTCTACGAATACAACGCCGCCCTGATGGAGCCGTGGGACGGCCCGGCCGCGATCGCCTTCACGGACGGCCGCCAGATCGGCGCGACGCTCGATCGCAACGGCCTGCGCCCCGCGCGCTACCTGGTGACCCGCGACGGCCGCATCGTCATGGCGTCCGAGATGGGCGTGCTGCCGATTCCGGAGAAGGACATCGTCACCAAGTGGCGGCTGCAGCCGGGCAAGATGCTGCTGGTCGACCTGGAGGAAGGCCGGCTCATCCCCGACGAGGAGATCAAGGCCTCGCTCGCCAAGAGCCATCCCTACAAGCAGTGGCTGAGCAATACCCAGATCGTGCTCGAGGAGCTGCCGCCGGCGGTGAGCCGGCCCGCCTTGTCGAACCTGACCCTGCTCGACCGTCAGCAGGCCTTCGGCTACACCCAGGAAGACCTGAAGATCCTGATGTCGCCGATGGGAACGACCGGCGAAGAGGCGGTCGGCTCGATGGGCAACGACACGCCGATCTCGGCGCTGTCGGACCGGCCCAAGCTGCTCTTCACCTATTTCAAGCAGAACTTCGCCCAGGTGACGAACCCGCCGATCGACCCGATCCGCGAGGAGCTCGTCATGAGCCTGGTGTCGATCATCGGCCCGCGTCCTAACCTGTTCGACCTCGAGGGCATATCGAGCATCAAGCGCCTCGAGGTGCGCCAGCCGATCCTGACCAATGCCGACCTCGAGAAAATCCGCTCGATCTCGCAGATGAGCGACTCGCACTTCCGCTCGCGGACGCTCGACGCGACCTGGCCGTCGGATGGCGGCGCCGCCGCGATGGCGGGGGCGCTCGATGCGCTGTGCTGGCAGGCCGAGCAGGCGGTGAATGACGGCATCAACATCATCATCCTGTCCGACCGCACCGCCGGCTCCGATCGCATTCCGATCCCGTCTCTGCTCGCCTGCGCGGCCGTGCATCACCACCTGATCCGCCGCGGCCTGCGCATGTCGGTGGGTCTCGTGGTGGAGTCGGGCGAGCCGCGCGAGGTGCATCACTTCGCCTGCCTGGCGGGCTACGGCGCGGAGGCGATCAATCCCTATCTGGCATTCGAGACGCTGATCGGGATGAAGGACGAGCTGCCGCAGAAGCTCGATGAGAAGGAAATCGTCAAGCGCTACATCAAGTCGATCGACAAGGGCCTGCTCAAGGTGATGTCCAAGATGGGCATCTCGACCTATCAGTCCTATTGCGGCGCGCAGATTTTCGACGCGGTGGGGCTCAAGTCCGATTTCGTCTCGGAATATTTCACCGGCACCGCGACGCGCATCGAAGGCGTGAGCCTCGCCGAAATCTCCGAGGAGACGGTGCGCCGCCATCGCGACGCCTTCGGCGATGCGCCGGTCTATCGCAATGCGCTCGACGTGGGCGGCGAATACGCGCTGCGCCTGCGCGGCGAGGAGCATGTCTGGACCTCGGCCACGGTCGCCGCGCTCCAGCATGCGGTGCGCGGGAACTCGCTCGACCAGTACAAGGCGTTTTCGAAGATCATCAACGAGCAGACCGAACGGCTGCTGACCATCCGCGGCCTGTTCCGGATCAAGACCGCCGAGGAGGACGGCCGCAAGCCGGTCCCCCTCGATGAGGTCGAGCCGGCGAAGAACATCGTGCGGCGCTTCGCGACCGGCGCGATGTCGTTCGGCTCCATATCGCGCGAGGCCCATACCACGCTCGCGATCGCGATGAACCGCATCGGCGGCAAGTCGAACACCGGCGAGGGCGGCGAGGAAGCCGACCGCTTCAAGCCGCTGCCCAACGGCGATTCCATGCGCTCGGCGATCAAGCAGGTCGCCTCCGGA
>DATBBS010000464.1:0-3925 GCA_036270895.1 Xanthobacteraceae bacterium | reverse complement strand
CACCGCGGAGTCCGGCCGTTTCGACGCGCTGACGATCGGGCTTCCGCACGGCGACGCCGCGGCCGCGCTGATCGCCGGCGGGACCGAGGTCAACAACCACTTCAGCGCCCCGCCGTTCCAATATCTCGAAGCCAGGGCGGCGGGCGTGCGGCGCGTCACCACGGCGCAGGACATCCTCGGAACGCCCGCCACTTACATGGTGGCCTATGCGACGGAGAAATTCCGCGCCGACAATCCGAAGCTCTATGGCGCTTTCGTCGCCGCCCTGCAGGAGGCGATCGACGCCATCAACAAGGACCCGCGCGCCGCCGCCAAGGACTATATCGCGGCCTCGAAGGACCCGATCAGCGTGGACGACGCGGTCGCGATGATGACCGACCCGGGCGCGAAATTCACCATGGCGCCGGACAATGTCATGACCTTAGCGGAATTCATGTTCCGGCAAGGCCTGATCAAGACGCGGCCCGCGGCATGGCAGGACATGTTCTTTCCCGAGGTGCACGGGCTGCCGGGAAGCTGACGAGGCTTTTCTGGTGTCATCGTCCGCGCAAGCGGACGATGACGGGTTCACTGCGACGATCAGCGAGCTTTCACATCACCACGGTGAGCCGCTTGGCGGCGCGGGTGATGCCGGTATAGAGCCAGCGATCCCGGCTGTCGGGGAAGGCGAAGCTCTCGTCGAACAATACGACATCGTCCCATTGCGAGCCCTGCGCCTTGTGGACGGTGAGCACATAGCCGTAATCGAACTCGTCGTAGCGCTTGCGCTGCTGCCAATCGAGCTCCTCGATGCCGCCGGTGAAGCATTCGCGCCGCACCGAGACTTTCACCACCCGGCCGACATCCTCATCCGGCTGCAACCGCAACCCGAGCGCGCTGGCGCGCGCGGTGCTGCGCGACTTCACGACCCACAGGCCGCCGTTGAACAGACCCTTGCGCCGGTTGTTGCGCAGGCACACGAGCTTGTCGTCGGCCTGCGGGAGCGCATCGGTGAATCCGCGCCGTTCGCGCAGCCGGGCATTATAGGCACGGCGGGTGGCGTTGCGGCCGACCAGCACCTGGTCGGCGGCGAGCACCCGGTCGGGGAAGAGGTCGGCCTTGCGCACCACCTGGCTGTCGCCATAGGTGCCGGGCTCGAGCCGCCGGCCTTCGCGCACCGCCATGGAGAGATGGATGATCGGGTCGTCGGCGGCCTGGCGGTGCACCTCGGTCAGCATGGCGTCCGGCTCCGCATCGGTGAAGAAGCCGCCGCCCTGGATCGGCGGCAACTGCGCCGGATCGCCCAGCACCAGCACGGGCACGCCGAAGGACAAGAGATCGCGGCCGAGCTCGGCATCCACCATCGAGCATTCGTCGATGACGATGAGCCTGGCCTTGGAGGCCGGCGCGTCGTCCCACAATTCGAAGCTCGGCGTCTCCTCGCCGCTTTCGCGCGCGCGATAGATGAGGCTGTGGATCGTGGAGGCGCCATCGCAGCCCTTGCGGCGCATCACCAGCGCGGCCTTGCCGGTGAACGCGGCGAAGGCCACCTTGCCGTCGATGTCCTCGGCGAGGTGGCGGGCGAGCGTGGTCTTGCCGGTGCCCGCATAGCCGAACAGGCGGAAGAGCTGCGGCGCGCCGCCACCGCGCCTCGCCTTGAGCCAATCGGCGACGGCCTTGAGGGCGGCGTCCTGGTGCGGCGTGAAAATGGGCATGAATCGGTTCGGCCGTTACAGGGGTGGAAATGCGTGACGCCCGTCGGCGCCGAGCGGCAACGGCCGGACCCAGGTCACCAAGGCGAGCGGCAGGTCGCCATGGAGATGGGGAAACAGCGCGCCGCCGCGCGAGGGTTCCCATTTGAGCGCCGGGCCGAGCGTTGCGGCGTCGACGGCGACCAGGACGAGCTCCGATTGGCCGGCGAAATGCCTGGCGGCGGTCTCGCCAAGCTGATCGGCGGTGGAAAAATGGATGTAGCCGTCGGCGAGGTCGACCGGCGCGCCGCGGAAGACCCCCTCGCGCTCGGCCTCCCGCCAGGGCGCACGCTCGCAGATCTTGTAGATGAGACTCATGAGGCGTGCTCGAAGCCGATTCACGGTGGAGCAAGCTCGATAGCGCATCTTGCGCCGCAGAGGAAACGGGCTGGCGCGGCGAAAAGCCCGGGCTGCGACGCCGAAACCGTTAAATTTGTATTTAAATCAGCGGAAAATTTCGCAGAAAAAGCGCGAAAAAACGCCCTGGTGCCGTTGGGCGCATCGCAAGCTTTTGCGGGTTAAATAGCGTCGTGCCCACAGTGGACGGGCCTCAGACGAGGGCGAGCGATGTTCAAGGAACGGCGCAATTTCCCGCGCTTCAATTTCAACCGCTATGCGCGCATCCAGGTCGAGATGTCCGGCCCCTCGCGCGATTGCCTGATCGTCAACATGTCCGAGGAGGGCGTGCGGCTCCATTCGGAAATCGCGGAGATGCCGAACGAGTTCACGCTGGTGATCGCGGATTCCGAACATCCGCGCCGCAGTTGCCGGGTGGTGTGGCGGCTCGGCTTCGAGATCGGCGCCAAGTTCACCGATCTCGACCGCCTGCCCATGCGCCGGCCGGCCGCCAAGGCCTCCGTGGCCTGACCTCGCCGTCGCGGCCGCCGATCACACGACCTCGGCCTGCACCAGCGCCGGGTTGGCGCGGAAGAAGGCGGCGTCCTCGGGCTTTTGCGCCCAGTCCTTGTGCTGGCGGTTCTCCATGTGCCGGGTCATCATGTTGTCCCCATAGCGCACGCGAAAAAGCATCGTGCGCTGCGGCCCGTTGATGTATTCGTGCAACTCGCCCTTGGGGTGCACCACGAACGAGCCCGGCACCACGTCGATCGTGCGTTCGGGCGTGCGCATCTTGCCGCCGCCGGTGTAGCAGAAATAGATCTCGGTCGCGTCGGGATGGCAGTGATAGGGGCTGATCTGGCCCGGCTCCCAGCATGCGACCGTGACGTCGCCCTCGGCGACCTCGCCGAGGATCTTCTCGACGTGCCGTTTCGGGTTCCATTCCTGTTCCTTGTGCAGATCGAAAACGTGCATTGCGGACTCCGGTTGTTGTCAGCGCGCTCGCCGGCGGTCCTGCGAGCGGCGCCGTTATGTTAGCCGATTTGATCGATCCGGGAATGCCCCGCGAGGCCGTCATGAAGGCCGGAGGTCTCGTCGCATCATTTCGCCATTGATGACATCGAGCCCTCCGTTGGGAGCACAACAGCGGGTGCAGCCGCGCTCGGGACGCCCCGTGACAGAGGCTTCCTTGCTTGATAGGAAACCCGCAGTCACATCGGGGAATGGAAACGCATTATGCTCAAGAAGCCGAATTGTCCCGTCATCGCAATCGAGGAGCATTATTGGGATCGCGAGCTGTCAGCGACTTATTCAGGGGTCGAGGGCGTTCGCAATCCGCAGATGATGGAGCAGCTCCACGACCTCGGCGATCTGCGCCTGAAAGAGATGGATGAGGCCGGGGTCGACATCCAGATCATCTCCCATGGTGCGCCGTCGGCGCAGAAGCTCAGCGGCGACGACGCGGTCGCGCTGGTGCGACGTGTCAACGACAGATTGGCGGCGGCAATCGCCAAGCACCCGACGCGTTTCGCCGGATTTGCGACGCTGCCGACGAGCGATCCCGCGGCGGCAGCGGACGAGCTCGAACGCGCCGTCACCAAGCTCGGTTTCAAGGGCGCGATGATCCATGGCCTCGCCAACGGCCTGTTCCTCGACGACAAGCGCTTTTGGCCAATCTTCGAGCGCGCCGAGAAGCTGGACGTGCCGATCTATCTCCATCCCGCGCTGCCGCACCCGCAGGTGATGGACGTCTATTACAAGGAATACGCCAAGGATTTTCCGATGGTGATCCGTGCGGCCTGGGGCTTCACGGTCGAGACGGCGACGATCGCGATCCGCCTGGTGCTGGGCGGCGTGTT
>DATBBS010000463.1:0-6658 GCA_036270895.1 Xanthobacteraceae bacterium | reverse complement strand
GACGAGCGCGGTCTGCACGAGCGTCCCCAGCGCGCCGAGTGCTGAGCCGGAGGCGACCGGGTCGGTCGCATCGGCCGCGACGAGGAGCGCCGGACGGTCGCCCCGCCGCAGGTCGCGCTCGAAATTGGCCGGGATCTCGATCCCGAACAGCACGGTGCCCGACTGCAGCACCTGGTCGAACTCGGCCTCGTCGTGGACCTGGCGGGTGACCTTGAAGTAGCGGGTATTCTCCAGCGCCTTGAGAATGGTGCGGCTCACGTCGCTCGATTCCTGCACCAGCACGGCGGTCGGCAGGTCGCGCGGCACCGTGTTGATGGCATAACCGAACAGCACAAGCTGCATGAAGGGGATCGAGATCATGCTCGCGAAGGTGACGCGATCGCGACGCAGCTGCAGAAATTCCTTCAGCAGCATGGCGCCGCTGCGCCGCCAGAAGCCCGATCGGAAGATCGCGATCCCGCTCATTGGTAGTTGTCCCGCGCGCGACCCATCAGGTCGATGAAGACGTCCTCGAGCGAAGCGGTGGATTTCTCCCACCGCAGTGCGGGATCCGCCCGGTAGGGCGCTATCGCGCGCTCGAGCGCGGCTTCGTCGCGGCCCGACACGTGCAGGCTCGCGCCAAACGGCGCCACCATGGTGACGCCGGCGCGCCCGGCCAGCTCGGCCGCGAGCCGCACGAGGTCGCCGCCGCTCACCGTGTAGGTGGTCAGACGGGCGCTCGCGATCACTTCCGCGACCGTGCCGTGGGCGAGCAATTCGCCATACGCGATATAGGCGATCTCGTGACAGCGCTCGGCCTCGTCCATGTAGTGGGTGGAGACCAGCACGGTCAGGCCCTGGCCGGCGAGCGCATGGATCTCGTTCCAGAATTCGCGCCGCGCCTTCGGGTCGACGCCGGCGGTCGGTTCATCGAGCAGCAGGAGCTGCGGATTGGGCAGCGTGCAGGCGCCGAGCGCGAGCCGCTGCTTCCAGCCCCCCGACAGGCTGCCGGCGATCTGCTCCTCGCGGCCCTGCAGACCGAGCCGCGCGATCGCGGCGCGCGCGGCGGCGGCCGGAGGCGAAATGCCGTAGATGCGGGCGATGAATTCCAGGTTCTCGCGCACCGAGAGATCGTCATACAGGCTGAAGCGCTGCGTCATGTAGCCGACGTGCAATTTGATCTTCTCGGCATCGGCGCGGATGTCGTAGCCGAGGCAGGTGCCGCGGCCGGAATCGGGGGTGAGCAACCCGCACAGCATGCGGATGGTCGTGGTCTTGCCCGAACCGTTGGGACCAAGGAAGCCGTAGATCTGCCCGCGCCGCACCTGCATCGACAGATTTCGCACGACGGTGCGGCCGCCGAAGGACTTGGTGAGGCCCTCGACCTCGATGGCGATATCGGGCGTCACCGCCGGGCCTCCCTCCCCGGCAGCGCGACATCGACCGGCTGGCCGACGCGCAGATTGCCGGGCTCGGTGGGCAGCGCCTCGATCAGGAAGACCAGCTTGGCGCGCTCTTCCAGGCTGTAGATCACCGGCGGCGTGAACTCGGCGGTCTTGGAGATGAAGCTGATCTTGGCGGTGAGATCGCCGGTGCAGCCGTCGCAGCGCACCGTCACCGCCTCCCCGTAGGCGATGCGCGGCAGCGCCGCCTCGGAAACGAAGAAGCGGACCTTGATGTTGCCGGGCGGCAGCAGCGCGACGATCGGGCGGTTCGCCGTCACCATCTCGCCGGGCCGGAAATAGACCTGGTGCACGCTGCCGCTCACCGGGGCGACGACCCTGCGGCGCGCCAGCCGGGTTTTCGAGGTGTTGACGCGCGCCTCGGATTCCCGCAGCGCGGCCTCGGCGGCGTCGAAATCCTTCTGGGTGCCGGCGCCGGTCCTGGCGAGCTGTTGGGCGCGCGCGAAGGTCTGCTTGGCGTTGGCGAGCGTCGCCATGGTCATGTTGAGGTCGGCCTCGTGCAGCTCGGTGTCGAGCGAGAACAGCGGCGCGCCCACCTCGACCTTGTCGCCTTCGCGCACCGCGAGGCTCGCGACCCGGCCGACCTCGTCGGGCCCGACGAAGATCAGGTTGGCCTCGACCCAGCCCTGATAGGTCGGCTCCTTGTCGGTGCAGGCGGCGAGCCCCAATGCCAGCATCGCCGCCACGGCGGCACCCGCGACCTTCTTCATGGCGCGCATCCTTCGAACAGCACGCCGATATGGGCCCGCATCATGGCGCGCACGTCGAGCGGCTCGAAGCGGTCGAACAGGCCGCTCCAGATGACGGCGACCATGGCGGGCGCGATGATGAGCTGGGGAAACCGCACCAGGGTGTCGTCGACGAGCTCCCCGCGCTCGCGCGCGCGCCGCAGCAGCGCCCGCATGGCGGCGATCGCGCGCTCCACCACGTTGCGGTAGTAGAATTCCGCCAGCTCGGGAAAGCGCGGACCTTCGGTCATCACCAGGCGCAGGACGTTGCGCCGCTCGGTCGCATAGATCTCGCGCACGAACAGATCGAGGAAGCGCTCCAGCGTCTGACGGATCGGGATGTCGGGCGGCGGAGCCTCGAGGACGGTGACCAGCGGCACCAGCATGGTGCCGACGATCTCGCGAAACAGCGCCTCCTTGTCGTGGAAGTGGAGATAGATCGTGCCCTTCGCGACCCCGGCGCGCCGCGCCACGTCGTCGAGGCGCGTGTCCGCAAAGCCGCGCGCGCAGAATTCCGCGAGCGCCGCAGCGATGATCGCCTGCCGGCGCGCCTCGCTCTTCTCGGCGCGTTTGCGCGGGCGAGGCGACGGAGCGGCGCGCCGCGGCGTGCCGCGTGCGCTCCGTGCGCCGCTGCGGCCCTTGGGTTCGGCGCTGCTCATCGGTCTCCCCTTTGCGGCTCCGCGTCGTATTATATTATGACTGACCAGTCAGTCATTTTATACGCCGAGCCGCGGCCTCCCGCAAGGGGAAGTCGAATGTCGAAAATCCGGCCAAAGAAGTTGGATAGGCGGCCCGGAACGCAGGGCCGAGCGCAACTCAGCCTTTGACGTCGCACGCCCAGGCGCGGATGACGCAGTCCTTGCCGCCATATTTGTAGCAGGACTGCAACGCGACGTTTTCGGCCTGACCGAGGCCGCGTGCCGACGCGTAGCCGTGCGGTCCGCAGGGCTTGTGGCCGTCGATCGCGAGCGCGGCGCAACTGCGCTTGAGCATCATCACGACCTTGCATCGGGTGCCCGAGCAGGTGCCGAGCGCCGCGCCGCGCGCCGCTTCCACGTCTCGGTAGTCATACGCATAACCGTAGGCCGCGCAGGCGCCGACCGCCATGGCGCCCGCCGCTTGCGCGCCGCCGACGCCGCCGAGCCAGATGCCGATGCAGGCCGCCGCGCAGCAAAAAGCCCGCAACAAGCGCCCCATGATCCCCCTCCCCGCAACAGAAGACGGGAAGCTAGGCGCCAATGGTTGCTGTTTGGTGAAAGGACGAAGGCGAATGGCGAGGGGCGAACAGCGAATGGAGCGGGGGCTCGCTACTCCCTATTCGCCGCTCAGAACCGCCTGCTCGCTGCCCGCAATCTCCGCCCGCACCGCACGCAGCGCGTCGGGCGTGTCGACGTCGACGAAGGCGGCCCGCCCCGTCACCGGCACCTCGACCACCGCCTCCGGGTAGGCGCCGATCAGGTGGCGCGCCCCGACATCGCCGTCGAGACGGCTCAGGTCGGCGAAGAAACGGCGCGACCACACCACCGGATTGCCGCGCTTGCCGGCGATCGTCGGCACCACCACGAGCGCGCCTTTTTCCGGCTCGAACGCCGCGACCAGACGGTCGATCAAGCCGGCGTCGACCTGCGGCATGTCACCGAGGCACACGATGGCGCCGTCGGCGCCGGCCGGCAGCGCCGCGAGGCCGGCCTTGAGCGAGGTCGAAAGGCCCTGCGCGAAATCGGGATTGTGCGTCAGGATCACCGGCAGCCCCTTGAGGGCGGCCTCGACCTGCTCGCGCTGATGCCCGGTCACCACCACGACCGGCTGCGCCCGCGACGCCAGCGCCTCCTCCACCGCGATGCGCACAAGCGGCCGCCCGCCGACATCGGCCAACAGCTTGTTGGGTCCACCCATGCGGGTCGAGCGGCCGGCGGCCAGCACGATCGCGGCGATGCGACGTCCGACCTCTTCCTGGCTCTCGCGCGGTTGCGGGCGGGTGACGATCTCCATCAACAGGCCACCGACCCCCATGGCGGTGACGTCGTGGCGCGTCACCGGCAGCCCGCACAACAGGCGCGTCAAGATCCAGTCGAAACCGTTCTCCTTCGGGCTGCGCGCGCAGCCGGGCGCGCCGAGCACCGGACGTCCGCCCGCGGCGGCGACCAGCATGAGGTTGCCGGGATCGACCGGCATGCCGAAATGCTCGATCGTGCCACCGACCGCCTCGACCGCCGCCGGAATGACGTCGCGCCGGTCCGCGATCGCGGAAGCGCCGAACACCAGCACGAGCTCGGCGCCGGCCGCCAGCACCTCGTCGAGCGCGCGCGCGAGCGCGGCGGTCTCGTGCGGCACCCGCCGCTCGGCGACGATCGTGGCCTGCGCGGGCTTGAGCCGTTCTAGCGTCACGCGCAACGTCTTCTCGATCACCTTGTCGGCGAGCCCCGGCAACACGGTCGAGATCACGCCGGCCTTGCGGATCTTGTAGGGCGCGACGCGGATCAAGGGCTTGTCGGCCCGCGCGGCGGCGAGCGCCTTGTCGCGCGCATCAGCCGATACCGCGAAGGGAATGATCTTCACGGTCGCCACCATCTTGCCGGCGACCACCGGCGCAAAGGCGTCCAGCGTCGCAAGCGTGATGGCGGGATCGACCTCGTTGAGCCGCCCGATGGCGTCGCGATCGACCACCAGCACGCCGGCGTCGCGCGCGAACAGGTTGGCGCGGCCCGTGAAGGCGCGATCCACATGGATGCCCCCGCCCGCCACCGCGGCGGCGATCTCGGCGGCCGCGACGTCTTCCGACACGTCGCCCGGCTCCAGCCGCGCGACCGTGATCTCGGCGATGCCGGCGGTGGCGAGCGCCGCGATCTCGGCCTCGCCCACCACGGTGCCCTTCTTGAGCACGAGCGTGCCGGTGCGGATCGAATGGACCACGATGGCGCCCTTGGCGTCCGCGGGTGCGACGGCGCCGAACTTCATGCCGCCTTCTCCGATGCCTTCCCGGCCGGCAGGCGCAGCCGCGCCGTGATCTCGCCCATGATCGACAGCGCGATCTCGGGCGGCGACACCGACCCGATCGCGAGCCCGATCGGCGCATGGATGCGCGCAATCGCGTCCTCGCCGATCCCTTGCGCCTTGAGCCGCTCGACCCGGCGCGCATGCGTCTTCCGTGAGCCGAGCGCCCCGATATAGAAGCAGTCGCGCGCGAGCGCATGGGTGAGCGCCGGATCGTCGATCTTGGGGTCGTGGGTGAGCGCCACGAAGGCGGTGTAGCCGTCGATGGCGAGCGGCGGCAGCGCCGCATCCGGCCATTCGGCGATCAGCTTCACGTCGGGAAAGCGCTCGGGCGTCGCAAAGGCGGTCCGCGGATCGACGATCACGACGTCGTAGCCGAGCAGCTTAGCCATCGGGGCGAGCGCCTGGCTGATATGCACCGCGCCGGTGACGACGAGGCGAGGTGGCGGCACATGGACGGTGAGAAAAACCCGCCCCTGCGCCGTCTCCGTCATGCCGCTCTTGCCGGTCCGCAAGGCCGCTTCGAGCGTCTCGCGGAACGGATCGGCGGACACTTGCGACTTTTTCACGAAGCGCTGCGCCCCGCTTGCCACGTCGGTGACCACGATCGCGGCGCGCCGCGCTGCGCGTTCGGCGTTGAGGGCTTTGAGAATGTCGAGGCGCATGAAATCGATCTCTTTTCCAACGGTTTCGCACCCTCGGCCTGCGGGGCTCCGCGGATCGAATCCGGGGCCGCGCCTCAGGATGACGGGGCCAGGCTATTCCACCTTCTCCACGTATACCCGGATGGTGCCGCCGCACGACAGGCCGACCTTCCGGGCGGTGTCGTCGGCGACGCCGAATTCCAGCATTTTCGGCTTGCCGCTGTCGATCACGTCGAGCGCCTCGGTGACCACCGCGCCCTCGACGCAGCCGCCCGAGACCGAGCCGAGGAAATTACCTTCCTGATCGATCACCAGATTGGAGCCGACCGGCCGGGGCGCCGAGCCCCAGGTCTCTACCACGGTAGCCAGCGCCACGCCCTTGCCGGCTTTGCGCCAGTCCTCGGCCGCCTGCAGAATGTCCTCGTCGCGCGCCAGCATGATGTGTCTCCTTGCTCTTAATCGTCATGCCCGGCCTTGTGCCGGGCATCCACGTCTTCATTCGGGCAAGGCGTGGATGGCCGGGACAAGCCCGGCCATGACCAATACATATAGTCTAGGCGACCCTTCTCAACCATGCTTTCGGGTCGCCCGTCTCGCCGCCATGCGCCGACAACGCCCGGCAAAGCTCGGCCATGGAATCGAGATTGTGGATCGGCCGGAATTCGTCCACATGCGGCAGCAGTGTCTGGATGCCCTTGGCCTTGGCCTCGAAGCCCTCGAAGCGCAAGAGCGGATTGAGCCAGATCAGCCGCCGGCAGGAACGGTGCAGCCGGTCGATCTCGAAGGCCAGGCGATCGTCGGGATCGCGCTCGAGCCCGTCGGTGATCAACAGCACGATGGCGCCCTGGCC
>DATBBS010000462.1:0-5295 GCA_036270895.1 Xanthobacteraceae bacterium | reverse complement strand
GTGGTCAATCTCGACACCAAGACGGTCGAGGTCAACCAGGCCCGCGTGCATCTGACCGGCAAGGAATACCAGATGCTCGAGCTCTTGAGCCTGCGCAAGGGCACGACGCTCACCAAGGAGATGTTCCTCAACCATCTCTATGGCGGCATGGACGAGCCCGAGCTCAAGATCATCGACGTCTTCATCTGCAAGCTGCGCAAGAAGCTCGCCAATGCGTCGAGCGGCAAGAACTACATCGAGACCGTGTGGGGCCGCGGCTATGTGTTGCGCGAGCCCGCCGAGGACGAGGTGAAGATCCCCGCCTGACGCGCGGCCGGCATTTCCGGCCGCCCGCTCGCTCCAGCGAACCGACAGCCATCCCAACCCCGCCGCAAATGGCGGGGTTTTCGTTTTCCGGCCCTATCGTCAGCCTGCCCGGAATGGGCTTGAATGGCGAAAAGACCGGAGGAACCCTATGGGGTGTTTGACCATCGCAAGGTCGCTGCGCCTGCTTGCGGTCATGGCGGCGCCGTTCATGGCCGCCGCCGGGGCCGCCGGCGCGCAGGACGCCTTTCCGTCGAAGCCGGTGCACCTGCTCGTGCCCTTCCCGGCCGGCGGCGCCGTCGACATCGTGGCGCGCACGCTCGGCGACGAGCTCGCCCGCCGCTGGGGCCAATCCGTCATCATCGAGAACCGTCCCGGCGCGGGCGGCACGATCGCGGCGGCGGCCGGCGCCAAGGCGCCGCCCGACGGCTATACCCTGGTGCTGGTCGCCAGCGGTCACGCCATCGTGGCGCATCTTTATCCCAAGCTGAGCTACGACCCGCTGCGCGATTTCACGCCGCTCTCGCTCGTCGGCTCCTCGCCCAACATGCTGCTGGTGCGGACCGACTCCCCGTTCACGACGATCGCCGACGTGCTGGCGCAGGCGCGCGCGACGCCGGGTCGGCTGTCCTATGGCCATGCCGGCAACGGCACCTCGCCGCATCTCGCCGGCGAGCTCCTGAAATACATGGCCAGGATCGACATCGCGGCGGTGCCCTACAAGGGCGGCGCGCCCGCCCTCAACGACCTCTTGGGCGGACATATTCCGCTCTCCTTCAACAACATCCCGGAATCGATCGCGCAGGTGCGCGCCGGCGCGGTGCGGGCGCTGGGCGTGACGACGGCGGTGCGCTCGCCGGTCCTGCCGGAGGTGCCGACCATCGCCGAGTCGGGCCTGCCCGGCTACGACACCGGCGTCTGGTGGGGCTTCGTGGCGCCCGCCGGCCTGCCGCCCGACATCAAGGCCAGGCTCGCGGCCGATTGTGCGGCCGCCGTGCAGGTGCCGGCGGTCCGCGAGCGGCTGCTCGCGCTCGGCGCGACGCCGATCGGCAGCACCCCGGAGGCGTTCGAGAACCTGATCCGGGCCGATTACGAAAAATGGGGACCTGTGATCAAGGCCGCCGAGATCAAGGGCGAATGACGCCGGCGATCGCCGCCTGCCTTCCGCCGCGCGAGCCGTCGCGGCCTGCGATCGCCCCGCCACCCAAGGCTTGCGATACCCACGCGCATGTATTCGGGCCGGCGTCGCAGTTTCCCTATGCGGAGGATCGCAGCTACACGCCGCCCGACGCGCCGCTGGCGAAATACCTCGCGATGCTCGATACGCTCGGGCTCGCGCGCGGCGTGCTGGTGCAGGGCAGCGCGCACGGCCGCGACAACGCCGCAATGCTCGACGCGCTCGCGCGTCATCCCGCACGGCTGCGCGGCGTCGCGGTCGCCGATGCCGACACGCCGGCGGCCGAGCTGCGGCGATGTGCGGCGCTCGGCGTCAGGGGGCTGCGCTTCAACCACTTCTTTCGCGGCGGCGCGCTGCATTACCGCGGCGGCGTGCCGCTTGCGGCCGCGCGCACGCTCGCGCCCCTCATGGCGGAGCTCGGCTGGCACCTGCAGCTGTGGATCGACGTGAAGGATCTGCCCGACACGATCCCGGTGCTGACATCGCTCGGCCTGCCGGTGGTGATCGACCACATGGGCCGTACCGACGCGCGCGCCGGCGTCTCGGCCCCCGGATTCCAAAGCCTGCTGCGCCTCGTCGGCGATGGCGGCTGCTGGGTGAAGCTGTCGGGCGCCCATCGGCTGAGCCTGCGGGCGCCGGACTATGCCGAGGTGCAGCCGTTCCACGCAGCGCTGCTGCGCCTCAACCCCGACCGCCTGATATGGGGCACCGACTGGCCGCATCCGCGCATCGAGGGCGACATGCCCGACGCCGGCCGCCTGCTCGATCTCTTTGCGCAATGGACGCGGGACCCGGAGATGCGGCGGCGCATTCTCGCCGCCAATCCGGCGCGACTTTACGGTTTCCCGGAATAAAGGATGCCGGTCAGCGCGGCCCGGCCGCCGCGACGACCTTCAGCGCCGCAAAAGCGCCGCCGACCGCCTTCGCGGGCGCGCTGTTCGGCACATAGAGCCCGCGCTTATCCGCAAGCGGCTTGAACACCTCGGTGAGGCCGACCACCGTTTCGGCCGCGCCCAGCACCAGATATCCGTCCGACTCGGTGACGCGCGCGAGCCGCTCGAACACGCCGACCTTGGTTTCCTGATCGAAGTAGATCAGCACGTTGCGGCAGAAGACGACGTCGAATTTGCCGAGATGGCCGAAATCGGAGAGCAGATTGAGCGGCCGGTACTGCACCATGGCCTTGATCTCGGGCGAGATCTGCCAAGTCTCGCCGGCCTGGGTGAAATACTTCATCAGCATCTGAATCGGCAATCCACGCTGAACCTCGAACTGGCTGTAAAGGCCGGCGCGCGCCTTTTCGAGCACCTCGTTGGAAAGGTCGGTCGCGATGATCTCGGTCCGCCAGCCGGCGAGCGGGACCGCCATCTCCTTGAGGATCATGGCGAGCGAATAGGGTTCCTGGCCGGTCGAGGCGGCGGCGCACCAGATGCGGATCCGGCGCTGGGAGGCACGCGCCTTGATCAGGCTCGGCACGATGACCTCGCGAAATTGGTCGAACGGGACCTTGTCGCGGTAGAAAAACGATTCGTTGGTCGTCATCGCTTCCACCACATCGACGATGAGCGGCTCGGAGCCGGGCGCCTTGAGCTTGACCACCAGGTCGGCGAGATGCGGCACGCCGATGCGGCGCGCGATCGGCAGCAGCCGGCTTTCGACCAGATACTGCTTGTCGGCGGAGAGCATGAGCCCCGAGCGCTCCTTGAGGAGCTTGCGCAGATAGTCGTAATCGGCTGGGGTCACTGACGCTCTCCAGAGAACACGCGCATGATTCTTGGCGCAATTTGGTCGAGTGGAAGCACGGCCGAGCAGATACCCGCATGCGCCGCCGCACCCGGCATGCCCCACACCACGCTGGAGGTCTCGTCCTGCGCGATGACGCTGCCGCCATGCGCGATGATGCCGGCGCCGCCCTTGGTGCCGTCCGAGCCCATGCCGGTGAGTATCAGCGCAAGCGCGGCAGGGCCCCAGGCCGCCGCGGTCGAGTAGAACAGCGGATCGACCGCCGGCCTGCAGTAGTTGATGAGCGGACCGTCATCGAGCGCGATGAATATTCCGCTGTCGCGTTTCGTCACCTGCATGTGCCGGCCGCCGGGCGCCACATAGATGGTGCCGGGCAGAACCGGCTCGCCCTGGACGCCTTCATGCGCCGGGCCTCCCGCCGCGCGCGCCAGGTGCTCGGCCAGGATGGTGGTGAAGGTCGGCGGCATGTGCTGGGTGATCAGCACCGGCACGCGCGGGATGAGCCCGCGCAGGCTGGCGACGACCACGGACAGCGCCTGCGGCCCGCCGGTGGACGATCCGATCACCAGAACGCGCGGAAGCGTCGACGCGAAGGCGCGCAGCTTGACCGGAATGGCGGGCTCGGCCGGCACGTGCGCAGGGGCGACCGCTGGGGCAAAGCCGCGCGACGGGAGGCTGCGCCGCTTCTTGCGGGCGCCGAGCTGGCGGATCTTCTCGATCAGGTCGCGGCGGAAGGTCTGCGAGGTGGTGACGCCCCGATTGGTCTCGGGCTTGGGGATGTAGTCGGCCGCGCCCAGCGACAGGGCCTTGAGGCTCACTTCCGCATTATGGCGGGTGAGCGTGGAAGCCATGATGACGACGAGATCGCGCTTCTTGGCGAGCAGCAGCGGCAACGCCGAGATGCCGTCGAGCTCGGGCATCTCGATATCCAGGATCACCACGTCCGGATTGACGCGGTCGATCTGGTCGACCGCGTCGCGCCCGTTGCGCAGCGAAGCCGCCAGCACGAGCCCCGGCTCCTCCTCGATCCAGCGCGACACCAGGCCGCGAACCACCACGGCGTCGTCGACCACCATGACCCTGATCGCGTGATCGACCGACGCGACGGTGGTATGCACCGTGGGAACTGCAAGAGCCATTGAGTTTTTACTCGGAACTCGACGCTACCGGAACGAACGCGACTGCGGCACCGTTCAGAGCAGCCCGACCTCCTGGAACTTGGCCTCGACGATGTCCTTGTCGAACGGTTTCATGATGTACTCGTTCGCCCCCGCGTGCAGCGCGCGCGCGATATGGGCCACGTCGTTCTCGGTGGTGCAGAACACCACCTTCGGACCGTCGCCGCCGGGCAGTCGCCGCAGCGCCCGCAGGAACTCGTAGCCGTCCATCTTCGGCATGTTCCAATCGAGCAGCACCGCGTCCGGAAGCTGGCGCTGACAGGCAGCCAGCGCCTCCTCGCCGTCCTCGGCCTCGGAAATCTCGAACTCGAGTCCTTCGAGAATGCGCCGCGCGACCTTGCGGATCACGCTCGAGTCGTCGACGACCAGACAGGTCTTCATCGCACTACGTCCTCTGTTGAACGGCCGGGTTCCACCCGACCACGCCATATCGCCAGTTTCTTCGTCGTTCAGGCGGCCATCGACTCGTTGCCGCCCTCGAAGATGCGCTCCACGTCGAGCACCACGAGCAACTGCTTGTCCAGCCGATGCACCCCCGCCGACACACGCGCCAGATGCGGGTCGAGGTTGACGGGGTTCGGCTCACGGCCGCTCTCGGCGAGCTTGAGCACCTCGCCGACCGAATCGATCAGCAGGCCGTAGGATTCGCTGCGATATTCGATGCCGACCGCCATTGCGGCGCGATCCGTCTGGCGCTGGCCCAGTCCGAGCCGGCAATGCATGTCGATCGCGGTCACGATCCGGCCGCGCAGATTGAGCACGCCGGCGATTTCCGCCGATGCGAGCGGCACGCGCGCCAGCCGATCGAGCATGAAGACGTCCTGCACCTTCGAGATCGGCAGGCCGAACAGCTGGCCGCCGATCATCACGGTGACATATTCGATGAAGCTGCCG
>DATBBS010000461.1:0-2201 GCA_036270895.1 Xanthobacteraceae bacterium | reverse complement strand
AATCGGATCGCAATCGATCCCGCTGTGCGAGGAGCTGACGCTGACCACGGCCGAGCTCTCCTATCTGCCCGACCGGCGGCAGGCCTACGAGAACCTGGCCAAGCGCACCGACCTCGACGGCGTCAAGGCGGTTTGCCTCGCGCTTCAGCAGGCCGAGCGTTACGGCACCCCGATGGCGCAGACACTGCGGGTCATGGCGCAGGAGAACCGCGACATGCGCATGTCGGAAGCCGAGAAGAAGGCGGCCGCGCTGCCGCCCAAGCTCACCGTGCCGATGATCGTGTTCTTCCTGCCGGTGCTGTTCGTGGTGATTCTCGGACCGGCCGCCATCAAGGCGATGGCCGCGTTCAATTGACGGATGCGGCCGTCTTGTTGCGCGCGAGCGCCGGCAATTTGCGATTTTCGGCTTTCGCCGCGGGCTCAGGCCTTTTCAGATCGGGGTGCTCGGACATCATCTGCTTGAGATAGGCCACGTTGGCGGCGGCTTCCTCCGGCGGCAGGTCCGAGCGCGCGATCGATTCCGCCTCGGCGAAGCGGCCCTGCAGGCCGACGACAAGCGCGAGGTTCTGCCGCACCCGCGGGTCGGCGCCCGGACGCTCGACGGCCCGCCGCAAGGTCGTCTCGGCCTTGGTCAGGTCCTTGCCCAGGGCGTAGGACAGCCCGAGATTGGACAGTACCGACGGCTCGTCCGGAATGATCTTGAGTGCGCTCGAATAGTAGCGCTGGGCGTCCTGGTGGCGGCCCATCTGGTCGAGCACGGCGCCTTGCGCCGACAGGATGTGCCAGTCGGGGTGGTCGGGCGTGTGCGCGCGGCCCAGCACCTCAAGCGCCTGGTCGTAATTGCCGACGTCGGCGAGCGCGCGCCCATAGGCTCCGAGCAGCGCGGTGTCGTTGGGATTGCGCATCGAGGCTTGCTGGAAAACCGAGACGACCTGGGTGCGCTGGCCGAGCGCGCGCAGGGCGCGCCCGTAAGCCAGTGCCGCGCCCGAGTCGCTTGGATTGGCCTGGTAGCGCGCGCCCTGCGTCTCGGCTTCACGCCGCCAGTCGGCGTCCGTGCGCGGGGCCGTGGTGGCGGAGATCGATCCGGTGCTGTCGCCCAACCCGGTGGTGACGCACCCTGCGGCCGTGATCGCCACGCAGCCCATGAGGGCCGTGCAGGCGAGAAACCGGGCGGTGCGGCCAGGACGTCGACTCATTGCGCTTCATTCGCTCCGCCGGGCCACGCAAACGCACAGCCGCTCGGCCGGAGGAAGTAGTAGAATCTTAACCCTAACAGCTGGTTAATAGGGGTTCGCGAGGTTCCGCGCGCTGCTCCGCCGACTTGCCCCGACAACCCCGGGTCGGCATAGAGAATGCAAACGGATTTGCCTGCCATGCATCCCATTTTCGTCGCGCCCGGCGCAGCCGCGGTCCCGCTTCGCTTCGTCACCCCGGCGACCTGGGCGGATATCCGCGCCGGCCTCGACGCGCCGGCGCGCGCCTTCGCGGATGCGGCCGGCTTCGAGCCACGGGCGGGGCGGCATCTTTTGCTGCCCGCTCCTGACGGCGGCCTGGCGGCCGTCCTGTTCGTGCTCGATACCGACGATGATCCCGCACGCGACCCGTTCCTGCCGGGACGACTGCCGGGCCTGCTGCCGAAGGGTGCTTATCGCTTTGTCGATCCGCCGGGCGACGTGCGCCTGGCGGCGCTCGCCTTCGCGCTCGGATCCTATCAATTCTCGCGCTATCGCAAGCCGGATGCCAGGGATGTCCGCCTCGAAATCCCCGGCGGGGTCGATGGCGAGGACCTGACACGCATCATCGAGGGTGTCTTCCTGGCCCGCGATCTCATCAATACGCCGGCGAACGACATGGGCCCGGCCGAGCTCGAGGCGGCGGCACGCGGCTTGGCGGAGCGGCACGGCGCCGAGATCAGCTCCATCGTCGGCGACGACCTTCTCGCCAGGAATTTCCCGCTGGTCCATGCGGTCGGCCGCGCCGCCAAGGGCGCGCCGCGCCTGATCGACATGACCTGGGGCGACGAGACCGCTCCCAAGGTCACGTTGGTGGGCAAGGGCGTGTGCTTCGACACCGGCGGCCTCGACATCAAGCCCGACAGCGCCATGCTGCTGATGAAGAAGGACATGGGCGGCGCCGCGAGCGTGCTGGGGCTCGCCCATATGATCATGGGGCGCGGACTGAGGTTGCGCCTGCGGGTCGTG
>DATBBS010000460.1:0-4362 GCA_036270895.1 Xanthobacteraceae bacterium | reverse complement strand
GGACGGCAAGCTGGTCGGTCTGCATGTGCGCCTGTCGGGGCAGTCGATCAACGCTTTCGCCAATCCGGCCTTGCCGGTCGGCGGCCCGGACGAACGCCAGCTTCAGGGCTGGTACGAGAAGCCGGGCGACGCGCAGCTCGGCTATTCGGTGCCGAACCTGTCGATCGAATATGCGATGCGCAACACGCATGTGCCGGTCGGCCCGTGGCGCGGCGTCAATACCAACCAGAACGGCGTCTACATGGAATGCTTCATGGACGAGGCGGCGCGCGCGGCCGGAAAAGACCCGCTCGCGTTCCGCCGCGCCCTCATGGAAAAATTCCCGAAACACCTCGCCGTGCTGAATGCGGCGGCCGAGAAAGCCGACTACGGCAAGCCGTTGCCGGACGGTGTCCATCGCGGCATCGCCCAGTTCATGGGCTATGGCAGCTACTCGGCGGCGGTCGCCGAGGTCTCGGTGAGCCCGCAGGGCAAGCTCAAGGTGCATCGCCTGGTGCTGGCGCTCAACTGCGGCCACGCGGTCAATCCCGACCAGATCGCCGCGCAGGTCGAGGGCTCGGTCGCCTACGGGCTCACCGCCACCCTCTACGGCGAAATGCCGGTCAAGGACGGCCGCATGACGGATCTCAACTTCGACCGCTACCAGATCATGCGTCTGGCCGAGATGCCGAAGGTCGAGACCGTGATCGTGCCGACCTACGATTTCTGGGGCGGCGTCGGCGAGCCGACGATCTGCGTCACCGCCCCGGCCGTGCTCAACGCCATCCATGCGGCGACCGGCCGGCCGGTGCGCAGCCTGCCGCTGAAGAACGTCAAGCTGGCGTAGCGTCCGCGTGCCACGCAACCACTGACTCGTCATGCCCGGGCTTGTCCCGGGCATCCACGACTTAATACGTCGGCAAGAACAAGACGTGGATGGCCGGGACATAGGCGAGCGAAGCGACGCCGTTCTTCGAACGGCTATGCCCGGCCATGACGATGTGGATAGACGGCGCAACCTCCATGCCCGAACGCGTCGCGCACCCGCTTCTCCGCTTCCTCGCGCGCACGCCAGTCCACACCTTCGTGCTCATGCCCATCGTGGTCGTGGCGTGCGAGCTCGTCTTGCGCGGCGGCACGCTCGCGTTCGATCCGTGGGGCGTGCCGCTCCTCGCCCTCGGCTATGCGCAGTATCGCCTGGTCGGCCAATTCCGCAGCCGGCATGGCGGCGGTGGTCCGGGCGTCGACGTGCCGCCCACGCGCGTCGTCACCGAGGGGCCTTTTCGCTTCACGCGCAACCCGATGTATCTCGGGCACCTGGTCTTCATGCTCGGGCTGGCGGTGACGTTCCGCTCCTATGTGGCGCTGGCGCTTCTCGTGTTGCGCGCGATCTGGTTTCACCGCCGGGTCGTGGCCGACGAGGCACGGCTGATCGAGCGGTTCGGCCCCGAATACGCGGACTACATGCGGCGGGTGAAGCGCTGGGTGCCCTGGCTCGCGTGAGGCGCACTGTTATTTTTGCCGCGCGGGCGGCTTGCGCCCAGCGCATGCGGTGATGCACGCTGGAGCATGATCCCGAAAAGCGGGTACTGCGGTCCGCGGGGAGGGCGCCATGTTCTCGAAAATCAATCACGTCGCCATCGTCAGCGAGAATTACGCCACGCTGGAGCAGTTCTATCGCGCGGTGTTCGGCATGACGACGTCGCCGAAGACGCGGCCCGGGCGCGCCGTCACGGTGGGCGACGGCTATGTCGGCCTCAACATCAATCCGCGCCGCGCCGGCCGCAAGCCCGGCCTCGACCATTTCGGGATCGAGGTCGCCGACGCCGAGACTGCGTTCGATCGCCTGCGCCGGCACTATCCGGACGTGAAATGGCTCAAGCGCCCGGCGAACCGTCCATTCGCCGGCGTCTCGACCCATGATCCGGACGGCAACATGTTCGACATCTCGCAGAAGGACATGAGCAACCGCACATCGGTCTATGTCGAGAACGACGGCAAGGCCAATTCGCGGCACATCGATCACGTGGCGATGCGCACCATGCGGCCGGCCGAGATGGCCCGGTTCTATCGCGACGTATTCGAGCTCGCGCCCGCCAACCAGCCGGGCGACCAGCGCGCCGACGACAAGAACCACTATCTGACCGACGGCCATGTGACGCTCGTCATCATGCCATGGGACATCACCGACTACGACGGCACCGGCATCATCACGGCCGGCATGGACCATATCGGCTTCAAGGTCGAGGATCTGGCCGCGTTCAAGCAGGACGTCGAGCGCGTGGCGGCCGACAATCCGCGCCTCGCGCCCGAGCCGCTCGGCACCGGGGCGGAAGGCAAGGCGCTGCTCGAGCTTTTTCGCCGCTCCTGTCCGCTCGGCCGGCACCACATGGCGGATTGCGACGGCACGCTCATCGACGTCGCGGCCGACTGACCGCGCCGCCATAACCGCGGGAGACTCGCGATGCGCCGCACGCACGCCGCATGGGCCGGGACTTTGCTGGTCGGGCTCGGCCTCGCGGGCGGCGCGGCGCGGGCGGACGACGTCGCGGAATTCTACAAGGGCCGGCAGCTTTCCTGGATCCTGAGCGCGGACGCCGGCGGCGGCTACGCCGCCTATGCGCGGGCGTTTGCGCCCCATCTGGCGGACCATATTCCGGGCAAGCCCAACATCGTCATCCAGCACCTGCCGGGCGGCGGCGGCCTGCGCGCGATGAACTATCTTCATGCGGTCGCGCCGCGCGACGGCGCCACCATCGGGCTGGCGCATTCGAGCGTGCCCTTCGCGCCGCTCTATGACATTCGCGGCGCCAAGTTCGATCCCCGCCAGATGGGATGGATCGGCAGCATCGCGACCTCGCGCGGCGTCTGCGTCGCCTGGCACACGGCGGGGATCGCGACCTGGCAGGACCTGCTGGACAAGGAATTCATCGTCGGCGGCTCCGGCGCGGGCTCGCAGATGGAGACGATCCCGGCCTTGCTCAACCGGCTGTTCGGCACGCGGATCAAGGTCATCTCGGGCTACCGCGGCGGCAACGCCATCTACCTCGCGATGGAACGCGGCGAGGTCCAGGGCCGCTGCGGCGGCCTCGTGTCCTCGATCAACGCAACCCGCCCGGACTGGTTCGCAGACCGGAAGGTGACGGTGCCGATCCAGGTCGCGCTCAATCGCAACCCGCAATTCCCCGACGTGCCGGCGATCGTGGAGCTCGCCCGCGACGAGCGCACGCGGCAGATCCTGCAGCTCGTGCTCGCGCCCGAGGACATGGACCGCCCGATCCTCGCGCCGCCCGGCGTGCCGCCCGAGCGCCTCGCCGCGCTGCGCGCCGCCTTTCACGCCGCCATGAACGATCCCGGCTTTGTGGCGGAGGCCAGACGCCAACGCCTCGACATCGAGGAGGTCACCGGCGAGCAGGTTGCGGCGATCATCGCGCGGACCTTCGCGCTGCCCGCCGAGGTCGTGCGCGCCGCGAGCGAGGCGATGAGCCTTTCCGGCGCGCAGGGAAACTAGAGCAGGAGGCGTGGCGTAGGTGCGACAACCGCTGTTGCGTGATAAGCTTTTTGATCTGCTTCGTCGGAATGGAGATCGTCTCGTTCGCTCGGCTGGAACGCGTGGCGAGCATCGTGAAAACGCTCGCAATCGGAGGGTCGCATGAGCAAATCACGACAAGACCGAAGTTCGATCGTCGAGGTGGCCGGGAACGGCCTGCTGGATCGCCGTGCGCTGCTCGGCCGGGGCATCCTGGTGGCCGGAGCGATGGGTGCCGGCGCCGCGGGAGCCTTGAACAGTGCGGCGGCGGAGCCCTTGAGTGAGGCGCCCTGGAGTCTCGCACCCGGGGAGGTGACGCCGGCCTATGGACATCCCTCACGCTTCGAGAAGTCCGTGGTCCGCACCGTCGACAATCCGAAGAATGAGCCGAGCGGCTCGCGTGCGCGGACGCCCCATCATCTGCTCAGGGGTACGATCACGCCCAACGGCCTGCATTTCACCATCATGCACTCCGGAATTCCCGACATTGATCCCGCCCAGCACAAGCTCGTCATCCACGGCATGGTCAAACAGCCCCTGGTGTTCGATCTCGACGCGCTGTCGCGCTACAAGATGGTGACGCGCGTCGGATTCGTGGAATGCGGCGGCAACAGCGCGCCGCTGTTTTCCAACGAGCCGATCCAGGCCGACGTGCAGGCCCTCCATGGCCTCGCATCATGCGCAGAATGGGCCGGCGTGCCGCTGGCGACGTTGCTCGACGAAGCGGGCGTCGACCCCGGCGCCAAATGGGTCATCGCCGAAGGAGCCGACTCGGCTCATCTGTCGCGCAGCGTCCCGCTCGCCAAGATCATGGATGACGCCATGGTCGCCCTCTACCAGAACGGCGAGCGCAT
>DATBBS010000459.1:0-3391 GCA_036270895.1 Xanthobacteraceae bacterium | reverse complement strand
GACGCCTTTCGCCGCAACCGCCGCATCGAGCTGAAGCTGACGGAGCGGTGAGCGGCGCTCGCTTCAAGCTCCGCCCCTATGCGGCGGCCGACGAGGCGGCCGCAATCGAATTGTGGCGTCGCGCCTGGCAGGCGGCGTATCCGCGGCTCGACTTTTCGGCCCGGCTTGCCTGGTGGCGCGAACGCTGGCGCAGCGAACTGGTCCCCGTTGCGACAATCACGATCGCCGAGCGCGCCGGCGAGAGCGGCGAGATCGTGGGCTTCGTCACCGTCGACCGTTCGACCGGCTATCTCGACCAGATCGTGGTCGCGCCCGAGGAGTGGGGTTCACCGCTCGCCGCCGCGCTCGTCGAGGACGCCAAGCAAAGCGCGCCGGACGGCCTCGATCTGCTGGTCAACCAGGACAATGCGCGCGCGGTCCGCTTCTACGAGAAGCAGGGTTTTGTCGTGGCGGGCGCCGACGTGAACCAGATTTCCGGCGCACCGCTCCACCGGATGAGCTGGCGGCCGGCCGCGACCAAGTGACGACCGGTCAAGCCCCGAACTGCAGCTTGGCGAGACGCGCGTAGAGCCCGCCCGCGGCCGCGAGACTATCATGCGTGCCTTCCTCGACGATGCGGCCCTGATCCATCACCAGGATGCGATCGCATGACAGCACGGTCGCGAGCCGGTGCGCGATCACGATCGTGGTGCGCCCCTGCATCAGCCGTTCGAGCGCCGTCTGCACCAGGGTCTCGCTTTCAGCGTCGAGCGAGGATGTCGCTTCGTCGAGCAGCAGGAGCGGCGCGGCGCGCAGGATGGCGCGTGCGATCGCGAGCCGCTGGCGCTGACCGCCCGACAGCGTGACGCCGCGCTCCCCGATCAGGGTATCGAAGCCTTGCGGAAGGCGCTGGATGAACTCGGAAGCGGCCGCGAGATCGGCCGCGCGCGCGACCTCGGCGTCGCTCGCATCCGGGCGGCCGAAACGGATGTTGTCCTTGATGCTCGCGCCGAATATCGCGACATCCTGCGGGACCAGCGCGATGCGGGAGCGCAGTTCCTGCGGGTCGGCGGAGTCCAGCCGCACGCCGTCGAAAGTGATCGCGCCCGCCACCGGATCGTAGAAGCGCAGCAGCAGATGGAAGATCGTGCTCTTGCCGGCTCCCGACGGGCCGACGATCGCGACCCGCTCGCCGACGCGCACCTCGAAGGTGATGCCGTCGAGCACCAGCGCCTGGGGACGGGTCGGATAGGCAAAACGCACCCGGTCGAAAGCGACGGCGCCGCGTGGTGGGCCCGGCAGCGGGACCGGAGCCGCCGGCGGCTTGACGGTCGGCTCGATCGCAAGCAGCTCGGCCAGTCGCTCCGCCGAACCCGCGGCCTGCGAGAGCTCGCCCCATACCTCGCTCAGCTGTCCCAATCCGGAAGCCGCGAACACCGCGAAGAGCACGAACTGGCTCAGCGTGCCGGCGGTCATGCGCCCGGACAGGACGTCCTGCGCGCCGACCCACAAAATGACGACCACGCTCGCGGCGGCGAGGAAGATGATGATGGCGGTGAGCACCGCGCGCGCCCGCGTCGAGTGGAGCGCCGCCTCATAGGCGCGCTCGACCGCGGCGCCAAAGCGCGCGTTGGCGAGCTTTTCATTGGTGTAGGCCTGCAGCGTGCGCACCGCCAAGATGATCTCGGCCGCGTAGGCGGAGGCGTCCGCCAGGGTATCCTGGGCGGTGCGCGAACGCCGGCGCACCAGGCGCCCGAAGGCGACCAGCGGCAGGACGATGACCGGGATGGCGGCCAGCACGAAGCCGGAGAGCCGCGCGCTCGTCACCACCATCATGGCGGCGGATCCGAAGAACAGCACGATATTTCGCAACGCGATCGACATCGAGGCGCCGACCGCGGCCTTGATTTGCGTCGTGTCGGCGGTAAGCCGCGACACCAGCTCGCCGGATTTGGCGGTATCGAAGAAATCCGCCGACAGCTGCGTGATGTGCTCGAACACCGCGCGGCGCAGATCGGCGACCACGCGCTCGCCGAGCGTGGTCACGAGATAGAAACGCGACGCGCTGGCGCCCGCGAGGGCGGCCACGACCGCGATCATCACCGCGAAATACTGGTCGATCAGTTCGACCCGTTCGGCCGAGAAGCCGAGGTCGATCATGCGCCGCACCGCGATCGGCACCGCCAGGGTCGCCAGTGACGCCACCAGGAGCGCCAGCAAGGCGCCGGCGACGCGGCCTTTGTAGCGGGCCACGAACGGCATCAGCCCGAGAAGCGGCCTGAGCTTGCCCCGACGCGCCGCAGCCTCGGGCGGGGCCGCAGGCTGCGGCTCGGCCGGCGCTATTCCCACGCTCGCAGGCGCATCATTCATCGACTGGGCTGCTCCCCGCCAGCAGATCGGATCGGTCTGGCGTGGCGGGACCATGCCTTGCCGGAGGGCCTAAAACAATTGGCTCCCAGCCGCAGGGTTTCGGGAGGCCCTGGGCCCGCGCCGAGCGCCCAGCGGGGAGCTGAGCCGCCTTGCCTCCCTGGCAGCGCCGATGTATAGGACCGCAACTTCCGAACGATCAGCAACCATTACTGCCCACGGCGCAGGAACTTCGAGCCATGAAGCCCGACATTCACCCGGATTACCATACCGTCAAGATCATCATGACCGACGGCACCGAATTCAGCACCCGGACGACCTGGGGCAAGGATGGAGATACGCTCCACCTCGACATCGATCCCAAGTCGCATCCGGCCTGGACCGGCGGCACCCAGCAGCTGCTCGACCGCGGTGGCCGTGTGTCGCGCTTCCAGAAGAGATTTTCCGGCCTCGAGCTCGCCAAGAAGTAAGCCGGGCACGGGCTCACACGACAAAAGCCCCCGCAATGCGGGGGCTTTTTTGTTGACGGTCGCGTGCCGTGGACGGCTCGCAAGCGCCTAATGGTCACCACGCATCATGACTTCTCGATGCGCTCGTCCCGGCGCTCAAACGCGGCCTTGAGCAGCCCAAGCTGACGATCGAGCGGGGTCGCGGTCGCTTGCTCCTCGGGCACCGGCGCATGGATGGTCGCGTCCAGCCGGCGCACCTTGTCGTGCAACAGGCTCGAGCGCTCGATGAGATCGCGCAGCTGCTGCGGCAGCCCCTTGATGGCGTTGTGATCGATCGGCTCGGCGGCCGCGAGCTTGACCTTGGTCTTTTCCTTGTTGGCCTGCGCGAGCGACATCTCGCCTTCATTCACCGCGCGATGCAGCAACAGCCAGGAGGCGAGCTGCATCAGCCGCGTGGTAAGCCGCATGCTTTCGGTCGCGTAGCACAGCGAGGAAGATCGATCGAGCTTCTTAGATTCCTTGCGGCCAGCGCCGTCGAGATAAGACGCGGTCTCCTCGACCAGCTTCATCCCTTCGCGGAACAACGTCGAGAAGGA
>DATBBS010000458.1:0-4215 GCA_036270895.1 Xanthobacteraceae bacterium | reverse complement strand
CCCGCGCTGGCGCGCATCTCCGCCTTGATGTCGGCCGGCGCCACCTTGATCATCTCGGATCAGGGGCTCGGGCCCGAGACCGGCACCGAAACCGACTTCATCGTGCTGACCCGCTAGCGCGTGTCGCGGCGTCCGCCGCGGGCGCGCGACGGCGCTTTCTGCTACATCGTCCTCAAGGCTTGAGCATGGGTCGAAGCGCGGTCTCCGCGCGCAGCCTTGGCCCGGGCCGATGGTCGCGATTGGAATGGCCATGAACCTGCAGTCGTCACCGCGTCCGGCCGGCGCGCGCGAGCGCACGCTGGACGAGGTCAAGGCGGAGGTCCTTCGCCGCGCCGGGCGTTTCAATCCGGTGGAGAGCATCCGTCCGCAGGATGCGGCGGCCGTCATGGGCGCGCTCACCAGCCTCGATCGCGATCATTGGGCCGAGCAGTGGTGCAAGATCGGCCTGGCGTATGAAGCCGAGGCCGACGCGCACGCCACGGCGGGCGCGGCCCCGGCGGAGCTCGCCGAGCTCTACATGCTGGGCTTCGTCGCCTGCCGGGTCGGGCGCTACC
This sequence comes from Xanthobacteraceae bacterium, assembly GCA_036270895.1. Classification (GTDB taxonomy): domain Bacteria; phylum Pseudomonadota; class Alphaproteobacteria; order Rhizobiales; family Xanthobacteraceae; genus JAVDCA01. The sequence goes on along the minus strand of DATBBS010000458.1, from coordinate 3,661 downwards.
CGGCGCCGACGTCGCCGGGCCAGCTCGCCGCCTATCATCATTCGCTGCGCATCTTCCGCAAGGCGGCGCCGCATTTCGTTCCGCGGCTCGAGATCGTCGCGCTGCCCTTCGAAGGCAGGACCCTGGTCGGCCATCTCCAGGTCCCGCCCGGCGTCGCGCATCCGCCGGTGGTCATGCACTGGGGCGGCGTCGACGGCTGGAAGGAGGACCGCCTCGGCGCGAGCGCGCTGATCATGCACGCGGGCCTCGCGTCGCTCGCCATCGACATGCCGGGCACCGGCGAGAACCCGTTCCTCTACGGCGATGCGTTGGCCGAAGGCACGTTCGTGGCCTGGATGGACCATCTGCTGCAGCGCCCCGAACTCGATGGCCGCCGCCTCGGCGTGTGGGGCGGCAGTTTCGGCGCCTACTGGGCGGCGCGGCTCGCCTATGTGGCGGCCGAGCGGATCGCCGGCGCGGTCTTCCACGGCGGCAACGTCCACCATGGGTTTCAGAAGGAATGGCTGGTGCCGGCCTTCACGACCGGCGGCGCGACCTATCTGTTCGGCGCCGCGAGCCTGCTCGACGCGCGCGGCCGCGCAGTCGGAACCAAGACCATGGCGGAGTTTCTCGAGGGGGTGCCGCGCTTTTCGCTCAAGACCATGGGGCTCATCGACAAGCCGTCGGCGCCGCTGCTCGGCGTCAACGGCAAGCTCGACGATCAGGCGCCGGTCGCGGACATCTACCTGCTGATGGAGCACGGCAGCCCGAAATCGGCGCGCATCTATCCCGACGGCCATCATATGGGCCGCACGCCGGGCGTGCCGTATGACGACATTCTGGCGATGATCGTCGGCTGGCTGAAGGAGCGGCTGGCGGGGTAGCAGTGAGCCCCGCGTCATGCCCGCGCTTGTCGCGGGCATCCACGTCTTGAGGCTTTAACCGCGAGAAAGACGTGGATGGCCTGGACAAGCCCGGCCATGACGGAGAAAACGGTCTCTACACCTTCGCAAACCCGAAAATTTCCGCCGGGTTGTCCACGAAGATCAGCTTGCGCGTGGCCTCGTCGGGCGCCCAGTCCAGCATCATGTCGAGCAGCGCCACGTCGTTGGGCATCGGCTTGAAATATTGCGGGTGCGGCCAGTCCGATCCCCACAGCAGGCGGCTGGGCGCGTGCGCGACAAGCTTTCTGACCAGCGGATCGGTGTCCGCGAAGGGAAAATTGTCCTGCCTGGAGATGCGCGGCGAGAGCTTCACCCAGCAGCGGCCGGTGTCGAGGCAATCGAGCACGAAACGGAAGCCGTCGCCGTCGATGCCCTTGGCGGGATCGACTCCGCCCATATGCTCGAGCACGAAGCGGCCCGGCGTCTTGAGGATCAGCGGCTTCCAATGGTCCTGCTCCGGATCGTCGGCCCGGTGCAGGTAGTGCATCGACCAGCCGCGCTCGGTTGTGCGCGCCACCATGCGCTGGTCGATGTTGCGGTCGAGCCGCCAGGTGATGCGATAGCCGACCACGCCGGCCTTGGTGAGGATGTCGAGCTCGCCGTCCGTGATGCCGGACCACGGCACGATCACCGAACGTATCCGGTCGCCGAGCCGGCATTGCGCATGCAGCGCGATCTCGTAATTATTCTCATACATCATCGACAGCACGTGCAGGCCGCGCGAGAGCCCCAGCGCAGCTTGCATCGTCAGCCAGTCCTCGATCGGCGTGTCCTCGAATTGCAGATGGGCGAAGACGTTGTGGGGCTTGGTGGGAAAGAGCTTCTGCGGGCCGATGAAATGGAAATGGGTGTCGGTCGCGCCCTGCGGCAGCTTCAGTTTCGGCTTGGGATAGGTGCGGTCGATCCGGGGCGAGAACGGCCGCGTGTCGGTCGGGCCGGTCACTCGGTCACCTTGATGTTGGCCTGCTTCATGACGTCGGTCCATTTGTCGGATTCCTGCTGGAGGAATCGGGTGAACTCCTCGGGCGTGCTGCCGCTCGCGTCGGAGCCCAGGCTCGCCAGCTGATCGATGACTTCCTGCTTCGCCAGCGCGACCCGGATCGCGGCGCTCAGCTTGTCGATGACGGGCCGCGACGTCGCCTTCGGGGCGAAGATGCCGTTGAAGGTGATGCCCTGCACGTCCGGATAGCCGGCCTCGCCGATGGTCGGAACGTCGGGCAGCGACGGCGCGCGCCTGGGTCCCAGGATGGCGAGCGCCCGAAGGTTGCCGGCCTCCAGTTGCTGGGCGGTATCGACGAGCTGGAAGAGCCCGGCGTCGACATGGCCGGCCACCAGATCCGTCACGGCCGGCGCATTGCCGCGATAGTGCACCTCGGTCCAGGTGATGCCGGATCTGATCTTCAGCAGTTCGCCCATGAAGTGATTGATGCTGGCGACGCTGGAGGTGGCGACCGTGAGCTTGCCCGGATTGGCGCTCGCATAGGCCACCAGCTCGGCGACCGACTTGACCGGCAGGCTCGGCCGCACCACCAGCGTGTTGGTGGCCACCGCCAGGGTGCTGACCGGCGCAAAAGCCTGCTGCCATTGGTAGGGCGGCTTCGGCATGGTCATCGGGCCGAGCATGATCGGCGCGTTCGACCCGACGAACAGGGTGTGGCCGTCGGGCGCGGCGCGCGCCACATAGTCGCCGGCGAGCGTCCCGCCCGCGCCCGGCCGGTTCTCGATCAGCACCGGCTGACCGAGCGAGGAGCCGAGCCCGGACTGCAGCGCCCGCGCGCTGATGTCGACATTGCCGCCGGCCGCATAGGGCACCACCAGCACGATCGGCCGGGTCGGAAATTGCTGCGCCGACACCGGCGCCACAAGTGCCGTGAGCACGAGCGCGCGCAGGATCAAACGAAATGCGGACATCAGGGGTCTCCTCGGGGCGGCGGTCGGATGATGGGATCGAAGGGCAGGGCGCCCTTTATCCCGCCGCTGCGGGGCCGTCGTCGCGGCCTATTATATCGCCTTGATGCGCTTGCTCACCACATAGAGTGCGAGCGCGGTCGCGTTCGACACGTTCAGGCTCTTGATCACGCCGGGCAGTGCGATGCGGGCGACCACGTCGCAGGAAACGTCAGCGAACGCGGAACCATTCATTTGCACGATGCACCATAACGGCGTCGCGCGGTCAGCGGTTTCCCACCACCGCCCGCGCAAAGATCCCTTGCCGGAACTCACCGAATTTTGTCCGGCGACACAAAACCGAAACGTGCGTGTCATGCAGCGCACCTATACGGGCGGTCGTTACGCTTCACTCCACGCTACCCAGGAGAATCCCCATGGCTATGACCATACGACGGTCGCGGCGTGCCGCGACTGGCCTCGCGGCATTTGCCGCCTCGGCGCTCGCCTGCATCGCGACCGGCCACGCCGCCGATCCCGACAAGGCCGTCGACAAGATCCCGACCGCGAGCCCGATCAAGCACGTGATCATCATCGTCGGCGAGAACCGCAGCTTCGACCACCTCTTCGCGACCTATATGCCGAAGAGCAAACACGAGCGCGTGCTCAACCTGCTGTCGCAGGGCATCATCAAGGCCGACGGCTCGCCCGGCCCGAACTTCGCCCAGGGCCACCAGTTCAAGATCATTGCGCCGCCGAACGGCTCCGGCAACTTCTTCATCAGCGCCGGCGCGTCGAGCAAGATGCTCTACCAGTTCCTGCCGCCGCCGGATCTCGCCGGCGTGCAGAAT
>DATBBS010000457.1:0-13150 GCA_036270895.1 Xanthobacteraceae bacterium | reverse complement strand
CCTTGCGTGCTGGCGGGAATCGGACGAAGAAAAGACGGTCGAGCTCGGCCACTACGATGTCCTCGTCGTGTTCGTGGCGTTGCTGGCGGTGCCGACGGTGTTCGAGTGGCTCGGCGCCTATCTGACCCTCGGCCTGTTCGGCGCGGCGCTGCTCGTCCTGATCGCACGAACGTCGCTCTGGCTCGCCGTCCTGGCCGCCGTCATCGCCATGGCGGGATGCTGGTTTTTCTTCCAGCTGCTGCTGGGCCTGCAACTGCCCACCGGCTTGCTGTAAGGGAGCCCAAGGGGTCCGAACGGATCAAGCGATCCAGGCGACCCGAAGGGACAATTCATAAATGACAGGTTTCGATCAACTGATCGCGGGGTTTGCCGTCGCGCTGTCCTGGAAGGGGCTGCTCTACTGCTTCATCGGCTGCCTGTGGGGCACCATCGTCGGGGTGCTGCCGGGCCTCGGCCCGCTTGCCGGCATGACGCTCCTGCTTCCGCTGACCTTCGGCCTCGATCCGACCATCGGCATCATCATGCTGACGGGTATCTTCTACGGCGCCATGTATGGCGGCTCGACCACGTCGATCCTGGTGCGCATCCCGGGCGAGGCGGCTTCCGTCGTCACCTGCATCGACGGGTACGAGATGGCGCGGCAGGGGCGCGCCGGCCCGGCCCTGATGATCGCGGCGCTCGGCAGCTTCGTGGGCGGCACCTTCTCCATCCTCGGCCTCATGTTCATCGCTCCGCCCTTGGCGAAGGTGATGATCGCCATCGGGCCCTCGGTCGAGGTCGTGCTGATCCTGTTGGCCCTCGCCGTCATATCGGTGGTGTCCGCCGGCTCGCGCATCAAGACCGCGACCATGCTGGTGCTCGGCCTCCTCCTCGGCACCGTGGGCCTCGACAATCTCACCGGGACCGCGCGCTTCACCTTCGGCAATGCCAACCTCGCCGGCGGCTTGTCGTTCACGGCGCTCGCCATCGGGTTGTTCGGCGTTTCCGAGATCCTGATCAATCTCGAGAAGACGGCAGCCATCAAGGCCATCCGGCCGAAGCTGCGCGAGCTCGTTCCGCGCTGGAAGGACCTGCGCGACTCCGCGCCGGCGGTCGGCCGCGCATCGATCATCGGCTTCATCTTCGGGATCATTCCGGGCGTGAGCCACGTGGTCGCGACCTTCGTGTCCTATGCGGTGGAAAAGCGCTTCTCCGCCCACCCGGAGGAATTCGGCAAGGGCGCGATCGCCGGCGTGGCGGGCCCCGAAACCGCCAACAACGCGGTGACCGGCACCGCCATGATCCCGCTGCTCGCGCTCGGCATTCCGTCGATCCCGGCGACGGCGCTGCTGTTGTCGGCGCTGACCATCCACGGCGTGCAGCCCGGCCCGCTGCTGCTGACGGATCATCCCGAGGTGTTCTGGGGCCTAGTGGCGAGCATGTATATCGGCAACATCATGCTGCTGATCCTGAACCTGCCGCTCGTCGGCATATTCGTGAACCTTCTGCGCATTCCCTACGCCTGGCTGGTTCCCATCATCCTCATCGTCTCGATCATCGGCGTCTACAGCGTGAATTTCTCGGTCGCCGACATATGGCTCATGGTGCTGTCGGGCGGTGCCGGCTATGTGCTGCGCAAGTTCGGCTACGAGATGGCGCCGATGCTGCTGGCGCTCGTGCTCGGCGATCGCCTGGAGGAGAATTTCCGTCTGGCGCTGACGATGTCGGGCGGCAGCTATGCGACCTTCGCCGACAAGGCGTCGATCATCGTGCTGGGCGCGACGATCGGCCTGTTGCTCACCGTCCAGGCGCTCGCCTGGGCTTTCGGCTACCGCAAATCCTTCGCCGATGAGGCCGAGGGCGCGTGAGCGTCCCCGGCTGGCGTTCGCGCCGCGCTTGATTCGCAACGCCGCTTGCGCGCACCGCCGGCGCGCCGTCCGCTCCGATTACCTTCGAATCGAGTCGTGCCGGGCGCCATCCGGGCGCGCGGCCGCGCGCAAGCCGTCCGGAGCGGTAAAATGCAAGCTATTTGGGCTTTGTTAACCTTCCCTTAACTGCTGGTTAACAATGCTGGCGTCACCAGAAGCCATCCGGACAGCAGCGGAAGCCTCCCGTGACGATAGCAAGCCGCCCTCCGCGTCATTCATTCCGCTTTCGCGGCCGCAACTTCCTGGCGCTCGTGCTGAAGCCCGAGACGCCGCGCGCCGCGTGGCTCGCCGATCTCGACCAGTGGCTCGCGCGCTCGCCCGGCTTCTTCACCGGCAAGCCACTGATTCTCGATCTCGCGGGCCTCTCCTTCGCGCAGTCCGATGTGGTCTCGTTGATGGCGGAGCTGGACAGCCGCGCCATCCGGATCATCGGGATCGAGGGCGCGGATCCTTCCGTCCTCGACAAGAGTCTTCCGCCCTTGCTCACCGGCGGCCGCACCGCCGGCTCGGTCGAGGCCGTCGAGGCGATCTCGCCGCGTGGCGCGACGGCAGACACTTCCTACAAGGACGCATCTCCCCCGCCCGCCGCCGCGCCCGCGCCGGTCGCCTCGCTCATGATCGAGACGCCCGTGCGCTCGGGACAGACGATCATGAACCCGGACGGCGACGTCATCATCCTGGGCTCGGTCGCGTCGGGCGCGGAAGTGATTTCGTCCGGTTCCATCCACGTCTACGGGTCGTTGCGCGGAAGAGCCCTGGCGGGGGCCTATGGCAACGAAAGCGCGCGCGTCTTCTGCCGCCGGTTCGAGGCCGAGCTCATTGCTGTCGGCGGCTACTACAAGGTCCTCGATGAAGTCGATCCCTGCCTGCGCCAGAAGCCGGTGCAGGCCTGGCTGTCCGGCAATGATCTGAATATTTCAATTCTGGATCAGAACGAAAAGGAGATCGTAACATGGCGGAAGTCCTAGTCGTCACGTCGGGCAAGGGGGGCGTTGGCAAGACCACGTCGACCGCCGCGCTCGGCGTCGCTCTGGCTCAAAACGGGCAGAAGGTCTGCGTCGTCGATTTCGACGTGGGGCTGCGCAACCTCGACCTGGTCATGGGCGCCGAGCGCAGGGTCGTCTACGACCTGATCAACGTCGCCAATGGCGACGTGCGGTTGCAGCAGGCGCTGATCCGCGACAAGCGGATCGAGAATCTCAGCCTGCTGGCGGCATCGCAGACGCGCGACAAGGACGCGTTGTCGGAGGAGGGCGTGCGGCGCTGCATCGGCGAGCTGCGGGAGAAATTCGACTGGGTGATCTGCGACAGTCCGGCCGGCATCGAGCGGGGCGCCACGATGGCGATGCGCTACGCCGATCTCGCGGTAGTGGTCACCAACCCGGAGGTTTCGTCGGTCCGCGATTCCGATCGCATCATCGGGCTGCTCGACTCCAAGACCGCGAAGGCGGAGCGGGGCGAGCGCATGGAAAAATTCCTGCTGCTCACGCGTTATGACACGGGCCGGGCCGGGCGCGGCGAAATGCTGAGCATCGACGACGTGCTCGAGATCCTGTCGATCCCGCTTCTCGGCATCATTCCCGAAAGCGAGGAAGTGCTGCGCGCCTCGAATCTCGGCTCGCCGATCACCATGAGCAACGCCAAGAGCGCGCCGGCGCGTGCCTATAACGACGCGGCGCGGCGGCTGCGCGGCGAAACGGTGCCGATGACCATCCCGAATGGGCGGCACCCCTTGTTCAACAAGCTGTTCGGCAGGAGGGCGGCATGAAGTTGTTTCAGCTCTTCGGGCGCCGCTCCGCGCCGCAGGCGCGCGAGCGCCTCCAGATCCTGCTGACGCATGAGCGCGGCGCGACCGGCCAATCGGGGTTGATCGCCATGCTGCGCGAGGACATCCTGGGCGTGATCGCCAAGCATGTCGAGGTGGCGCCCGAAAGGGTCGAGGTCAGGCTGGAACGCGGCGACGAGGTCGCGATCCTGGAGATCAATGTCGAGATCCCAGACGTGGTGGCCCGCGCCGCCATGGCGCGGCAGCGCGGCGGCCGGGCGGCCTGAAGGCGCAGCCTGACGCAGGTCGTGACGGCGCTCTGCGAGCGTGAGCCGCGATCATATCCGCTTTCCGGAATATCGGGTTGCGGACAGCCGCAATTCCCGTCGTGGTCGATGGGCGGCGGCGACGTGCCGCACGATGGCTCGTCGCGCCCGCCGTGCTACGCTGCGACGCGCCCTCGAAGAGGCGCCAGGCGGGAGCACCGAATGAGGATGTCGTCGACAATCGCGGCCTGGGTTTTCGCGCTGGCCGCCATCGCGGCGACCGGCCCGGGCGCGGCGCGGGCCGAGACCGCCGAGCTGCGCGTCTCCAAGGGGTTCGGCCTCCACTACATGCCGCTCTACATCATGGAGAAGCTCAAGCTGGTGGAAAAGCACGCCGCGGCGGCCGGCCTCGGCGACGTCAAGGTCAGCTACCGCGTCATCGACGGCGGCAACGTCATCAATGACGCGATGCTGGCGGGCGTGCTCGACATTGCGACCGGCGGCGTGCCCGGCTTCCTCACCTTGTGGGACAAGACGCGCACGATCGCGCAACTTGAGGCGCGCGGTCTGTCAGGGGTTGGCGGCGGCTCGGTGTGGCTGGTCACGCGCAACCCGAACATCAAGACGCTGGCCGACTACACCGAGAAAGACCGCATCGCGGTTCCCGGCATCAAGACCTCCTTTGTGGCGGTGGTGCTCGAGATGGCGGCCGCCAAGGCGTTCGGTCGGGAGAACTACGCCAAGCTCGATCCGTTGACGGTCGGCATCTCCCATCCGGATGCGCTCGCCGCGATGCTGTCGGGCAAGACCGAGATCACCAGTCATTTCTCATCGCCCCCCTTCTCCTATATCGAGGCCGACCAGCCCGGCTTTCATCGCGTGATCAATTCGTCCGACATCTTCGGGGCGCTGACCATCATCATGTCCTACACCACGAAGCGCTTCTACGAGGCCAATCCAAAGCTCTCGGCGGCGTTCGTGGCGGCGGTGGACGAGGCGGCGCAATTCATCGCCGCCAACAAGCGCGAGGCGGCGCGCATCTATATCGATCTCGCCCAGGTCAAGACCAGCGAGGACGAGATGCTGCGCATGCTCAACGACCCCGACACCCGTTTTTCGGCGGCGCCCGAAGGCGCGATGACCTATGCGGGCTTCATGGCCGACATCGGCACCCTGAAGCTGCGTCCCGCCGGCTGGAAGGATTTGTTCTTCCCGCCGGTGCATGACCGGCCGGGAAGCTGACCGAGCCAGGTCCGCGACCGGCGGCCCCACCCGGATGCAGCTATTGCGCAGGTTGCATGCGGCCGTCGTCGAGCCGTCGGGCGGATGCGCGGGGGTGCGCGGGAGTTATGCGTTGCGCGTGTTTATGAAGTCGCGGCGCTGGTGTAGAGCATCGTGCGGGTTGCGGCGGGGTGGCCGCCGGGGACGGGGAGCAGACATCATGAGAGAGGCGTCGTATCTCGGCGTGGCGGCGATCGCGCTTGCCGCCGTTGTGGCCGCATGGCCGGTCCGCGCGATCGCGCAGCCATCGGCCGGGCCGCGGATCGGCAATGCCGACCTCGGCGGCGTCGTCGCGGGCCCCAGGGGGCCGGAAGCCGGCGTCTGGGTGATCGCCGAGACCACCGACCTTCCGACAAAATTCGCCAAGATCGTCGTGACCGACGACCGCGGCCGTTATGTCATCCCGGATCTGCCCAAGGCGAATTACAGCGTGTGGGTGCGGGGCTATGGGCTGGTGGATTCGCCGAAGGTGACGGCGGCGCCCGGCAAGCTCGTCAACCTCACCGCGGTGGCGGCGCCAAACGAGGCCGCGGCCGCGCAATATTATCCGCCGATCTACTGGTTCTCGCTCCTGCGCGTCCCCGACAAGAGCGAGTTTCCGCTGCCCAAGATCAAGACCCAGGGCGCCTGGCTCAACATCGTGAAGAGCGGCGCCTGTCAGTCGTGCCACGCGCTCGGCACGCCGGGCACGCGCACGATCCCCAAGGAGCTCGGGGAATTCAAGAACGGGTCGGATGCCTGGTCGCGACGCCTGCAGTCGGGCGGCGCCCAGATGTTCATGGCCCGCGACATCGGACGGCTCGACACCGACCGCGCCCTCAAGCTGTTCGGCGACTGGACCGACCACATCGCGGCCGGCGAGCTGCCTTTCGCCAAGCCCGCGCGTCCGCAGGGCATCGAGCGCAACGTCGTCATCACGCTGTGGGACTGGAGCCGTCCGACCGCCTATCTGCATGACGTGGTCTCGACCGACCGGCGCAATCCGCGCGTCAATGCGCGCGGCAAGATCTACGGCTCGCCCGAGGACAGCACCGACCAGATGCCGATGCTCGATCCGAGGACCGCGACCGCGAGCGAGGTCCTGCATCCGGTGCGCGACCCCAATACGCCGTCGAGCCGCACCAACCAGATGGGCCCGTCGGCCTATTGGGGCGACGATCCGATCTGGGACAGCAAGACGCTCACCCACAACCCGATGATGGATGAGAAGGGCCGCGTCTGGTTCACCGGCCGCATCCGCCCCAACGACAATCCGGCCTTCTGCAAGGAAGGATCCGATCATCCCTCCGCCAAGGTCTTTCCGATCAAGGAAGCGGGGCGCAACCTGTCCTTCTACGATCCGGCGAGCCGCACATTCACGCTCATCAGCACCTGCTTTCCGACCCATCATCTCAATTTCGGCTCCGACCCCGACCAGACGCTCTGGCTCAGCGCCGGCGTGGGCGGCCCGGGCGTGCTCGGATGGCTGAACCGCAAGATGTATGAGCAGACCGGCGACGAGGCGAAATCGCAGGGTTGGACTCCCTTCGTGCTCGACGCCAACGGCAACGGCAAGCGCGACGCTTATGTCGAGCCCGGCCAGCCGCTCGATCCCGCCAAGGACAGGCGCATCGCGGTGAACATCTACGCGGTCGCGGTCAGTCCGAGCGACGGCGCCGTGTGGGGCACCGTGCTGGGCTACCCGGGCGGGATCACCCGCACCGATCCGGGTCCGGACCCGACGCATACGGCGCTGACCGAGTATTACGAGCCGCCGTTGCCGGGCTTCGGGCCGCGCGGCGGCGACATCGATCGCGACGGCGTCTACTGGGTCTCGCTCGCCAGCGGCCATGTGGGGAGCTTCGATCGGCGCAAATGCAAGATCCGCAATGGACCGATGGCCACCGGCCAGCACTGTCCGGAAGGCTGGACGCTCTACCAGCTGCCCGGGCCGCAATTGCGCGACGTGAAGGACCCCGGCAGCGCCGAGGCCAGCTATTACGTCTGGGTCGACTGGTTCAATACCTTCGGGCTCGGCCCCAATGTGCCGATCGTGATGGGCAACCTCAACGGCTCGATCTTCGCGCTACTCAAGGGCAAGTTCGTCAATTTCGTCGTGCCCTATCCGGTCGGCTTCTTTGCCAAGAATGTCGACGGCCGCATCGACGATCCCAACGCCGGCTGGAAGGGCAGGGCGCTGTGGTCGACCTACGGCACCCGCACGATGTTCCATCTCGAGGGCGGCAAGGAGAATCGGCCGCGCGCCGTGCGCTTCGAGCTTCGCCCCGATCCGCTGGCGCGATGAAAGGAAGGCGCGCCATGGGGCGCGGGCTTGCGTCGCGCCCCATAGCGTTGCTCGCGGCCCTGTTGTAGGGGTAGCCGATGGGTCTCGCCGTCGTGGTTCTCGGTCTCGCGGTCTTTCTCGGCGCGCACGTGTTCGTGACGCGGCGCGAGGCGCGCACGGCCTTGATCGGGCGGGTGGGCGAATGGCCCTACAAGGGGCTGTTCTCGCTGGTCTCGCTCGCGGGGCTGGTCCTGATCGTGTGGGGATACGCCCAGTACCGCGCGACCGGCTACGTCCAGGTCTGGACGCCGCCGACCTGGATGCGCCACGTCACGGTGGCGCTGGTGTGGCCCGCCATCATTCTGGTGACGGCGGCCTATATCCCGGGCAACATCAAACGCACGCTGAAGCATCCGATGCTTGCCGGCATCAAGTTGTGGGCCTTCGCGCATCTGCTCTCGAACGGTGACATCGGCTCCATCATCCTGTTCGGCGCGATCCTGGGTTGGGCGGTCTATGACCGCATCTCGCTCAAGCGCCGCAGCGACGCCGGCGCGCCGCCCATTCCGATCGGCGGCTGGAGCAACGATGTCATCGCCGTCGTGGTCGGGACCATCCTCTATCTGGCGCTCGGCTTCGTGTTTCACCCGCTGGTCATCGGCGTCCCGGTGTTCGGCAAAGGGGGGATGTGAATGTCGACGCATGGCGAGCAGCGACGCCTCACCGCTCCGGACATCCGCGCCCGCAAAGGCGGCGAGCCGATCGTCGCGCTCACCTCCTATCACGCCCACACGGCGCGCCTGCTCGACAAGCATTGCGACGTGATCCTGGTCGGCGACTCGCTCGGCATGGTGATGCATGGGCTCGAGACCACGCTGCCGGTGACCCTCGACATGATGATCCTACAGGGGCGCGCGGTGATGCGCGGTTCGCAGCGCGCCCTGGTGGTGGTCGATATGCCGTTCGGCTCCTATGAGGCGTCGAAGGAGCAGGCCTTCATGTCGGCGGCGCGGGTCCTCAAGGAGACGGGCTGCGGGGCCATCAAGGTCGAAGGCGGGCGGCGCATGGCCGAGACCATCGGATTCCTGGTCGAGCGCGGCGTGCCCGTGATGGCGCATGTGGGGCTCACCCCGCAGGCGATCAATTCGCTCGGCGGCTTTCGGGCGCAGGGGCGCGATCCGGCCGACTGGGGCCCGTTCGAGGAGGATGCCCGGGCGGTCGCGGCGGCCGGCGCTTTCTCGGTGGTGCTGGAGGCGATGGCCGAGCCATTGGCGGCCCGCCTCACCAAGGAGATTGCGATTCCAACCATCGGGATCGGGGCGAGCGCGGCCTGCGACGGCCAGATCCTGGTGCTCGAGGACATGCTGGGGCTCTCGTCCCGGGTTCCCAAATTCGTCAAGCGTTACACCGACCTGGGGCCGTCGATCGACAAAGCTGTGGCGGATTACGCCCGGGAAGTCCGCTCGCGCGCCTTTCCGACCTCCGAGCACGTCTATCCGCTCAAAAAAACCGTGTAGCTGCGGCACTTTAAGCATCCGGAGACATGGCTTTTGCCATGGCGTCGCCATATCTCTATTTTAGACGCAGCCGACGGGAGGCCCCCGGTCGGGGCCGGTTTTCGACGGCGTGCCCGATTTGCCGGGCGCAGCGGCCGGGGAAAGCGTGTAACAACCGATAGCTCGATCGGTTTCCGGGAGACCGGAAGCCGCACCAGTGCGTGAAAGGCCCGACGTGAGCGATATTTTCCAGGAAGTCGACGAGGAAGTCCGCCGCGAACAGCTCAAGAAGCTGTGGGACCGCTACGGCGTCTATTTCATCGCGCTCGCGGTGCTCATCGTCGCCGGGGTGGCGGGCTGGCGCGGCTATGACTTTTGGCAATCGAAGAAGGCCGCCGAATTCGGTGCGCAGTTCAACGCCGCCGCCATCCTGTCCGAGCAGGGCAAGCATGACGAGGCCGAGAAGGCGTTTGCCCGCATCGCCAGCGAGGGGACGTCGGGCTATCGCGTGCTCGCGCGCATGCGCGAGGCGGCCGAGCTCGCCGAGCGCGACCCCAAGGCGGCCGTCGCCGCCTATGACGATCTGGCGGCGAGTGCGGCGACCGGACAGCCGCTGCAGGATCTCGCGGCGCTGCGGGCCGGCATGATCCTGATCGACAGCGCGCCGCTCACCGAGATGACCCGCCGGCTCGAGCCGCTCGCGGCTGCGGGCGCGCCGTTCCGCCACAGCGCGCGCGAGCTGCTCGCCTTCGCGGCGTGGAAGGCCGGCGACACCGCGGCCCTGCGCAAGTGGTCCCAGCTCGTCCGCGACGATGCGGAAACCCCAGCCTCGCTGCGCAGCCGCGTCGACGTCTTGATGGCGCTCGCGGGCGAAACCGGCAAGGGTTGAGGAGAGGGTCCGATGGGCGTCATTCGCGGAATCACCCTCACGTTCCTCCTGGTGTCGTTCGGCGGCGCGCTCGCCGGCTGCGAGAGCATCGAGAATTTCCAATTCTGGGACACCAAGACGAAGCTGTCCGGGCAGCGCAAGCCGGTCTTCCCGGAAGGCGTGCCGGGCGTGACCCAGGGCATCCCGCCGGAATTGATGAAAGGCTATCAGGAGCCGCAGCAGCAGGTCGATCCGGCCGCCGTGGCGGCGCAGCAAGGCGCCGAGAAAGCCGAGCCCAAGCCGGAGAAAGCCAAGCCCAAGCCGCGCAAGGTGGCGCAGCCGCGTCCCGCCCCGGTCGCCCAACAGCCGCAACAGCCGCCGCAACCGCAGCAGCCGTCCCAACAGGCGCCGGCGCCCTGGCCGGGCCAGCAGCCGCAAGCCCAGCAGCAACAACAGTCTTGGCCGACGGCGCGCTGACCATGAGGACGGCCGGCGCCGAGCGATCCGGCCTCTCTTCAAAAGCTCGCTGCTCGAGAGCTCGACTGGCTCCGCATCATTTTATTTTTGCGCATGATCTCCGAAAAGTCCGTCAACTTTTCGGAATCGTGCGCTAGAGCTCACCCGCCATGAATTTCACCATCGCGATCGTCGGCCGGCCGAATGTCGGCAAGAGCACCCTGTTCAACCGGCTGATCGGCCGCCGACAGGCGCTGGTCAACGACCAGCCCGGCGTCACGCGCGACCGGCGCGAGGGCGAGGCGAGGCTCGGCGATCTCTCCTTCACGGCGATCGACACGGCGGGCCTCGAGGAGGCGGCGCCCGACAGCCTGTTGGACCGCATGGCGGCGCAGACCAAGACCGCGATCGCTTCCGCCGACGCGGTGATGTTTCTGATGGATGCGCGCACCGGCGTCATGCCGAGCGACCGCGCCATCGCCCAGCTGGTTCGCAAATCCGGCAAGCCCGCGATCCTGGTCGCCAACAAATGCGAGGGCCGCGCCGCTCAGTCCGGCGTGCACGAGGCCTATACGCTCGGCCTGGGGGAGCCGATCGCGCTCTCGGCCGAGCATGGCGAGGGCCTGTCCGATCTCTATGACGCGCTGCGTGTCGCTCTGCCGGACCAGACCGAGCCGGCCGACGACGAGGAAGCCGAGGACGCCCCGGAGGCCGCGCGGCCGATCCGCGTTGCCATCGTGGGCCGTCCCAATGCCGGCAAGTCCACGCTGGTCAACCGCCTGCTCGGCGAGGAGCGGATGCTCACCGGTCCGGAAGCCGGCATCACGCGCGACACGATCGCGGTCGACCTGGAATGGTATGGCCGCCATTTCCTTCTGCACGACACCGCAGGATTACGGCGGCCCGCCCGGGTCGAGGAGACGCTGGAAAAGCTTTCCACCTCCGACGCGATCGAGGCCATTCGTTTCGCCGAGGTCGTGGTAGTGCTGATGGACGCCGCCGGCGCCTTCGAGGACCAGGACCTCCGCATCGCCGACCTGGTCGAGCGCGAGGGCCGCGCGCTCGTCATCGCGATCAGCAAATGGGACCTGAAGGAGCACGACGGCGGCGCGATCGGCAAGATGCGCGACGAGGCCGACCGCCGGCTGCAGCAGGTCAGAGGCGTCCCGGTGGTCGCCGTGTCGGGCCTGACCGGCGAAGGCCTCGACCGCATGATGAAGGCGGTGGTCGACATTCACGCGGTGTGGAACAAGCGCGTGCCCACCCATGCGCTCAACCGCTGGCTCGAAGAGGCGATTGCCGCCCACCCGCCGCCCGCCGTGTCGGGCCGCCGCCTGAAGCTCAACTACATGACCCAGGCCAAGGCGCGGCCGCCGAGCTTCGTCCTGTTCTGCACGCGCGCCGATGCGGTGCCGGACGATTACAAGCGCTATCTCATCAATGGCCTGCGCGAGACCTTCGAGCTGCCCGGCGTGCCGATCCGCCTGATGCTGCGCGAGAAGGAAAATCCGTTTGCGGGGAAGAGCAGGAACCGGGACAAGACGGCCAAGAACAGGAACAAGTGACGAGCGACCTGTGAGTGACGCGGCTCACGCGTCCGTCGGCAACCGGTACGAGAACAGCTTGCCGAAGCGGAAATCATAGAGCTTGCCGCTCTCCGTCACGCTCGGCAGCGCGAGCGCGACGATCTTCTCGGCGACTTCCTCGGCGCTCGGCAGCGTCATCGGATCCTCGCCCGGCATCACGGCGGCCCGCATGCCGGTGCGGGTCGGTCCGGGATTGAACAGGTTGACCCGGATCGGGGTCGTCTGAGTCTCGGCCGCGAAGGTGCGGGCGAGCGCCTCCAGCGCGGCCTTGGAGACACCGTAAGGCCCCCGATAGGCGCGCGCATTGTGAGCCGCGCCCGAGGTCAGGAACACGACACGTCCGGCGTCGGACGCTTTCAGCAAGGCCTCGAAGTGACGGATGAGCCGCCAGTTGGCGGTGACGTTGATTGCCAGCACGTCGTCCCAGGCTTTGGGCTCGACATGGCTGAGCGGCGAGGAAGGCCCGCCGATGCCGGCATTGCCGATCAGCACGTCGAGCCGGCGGTAGCGCTCGTTAAGGGCGGCGGCGAGCCGCGCGATGCCCTCATGGTCCCTGAGATCGAGCGGCACCAGGGTGGCGTTGCCGCCGCCCGCCCGGATGGCGTCGTCGAGCTCCTCGAGGCCGCCGACCGTGCGCGCGACCGCGACCACATGCGCGCCCGCCCGGGCGAGCGCGAGCGCGGTGGCATACCCGATGCCGCGCGAGGCGCCGGTCACGAGCGCGATGCGGCCGGAGAGGGGGGGCATGACGATGAGATTCTCCGTACGTCATGGCCGGGCTTGTCCCGGCCATCCACGTCTTCGCTTGCGACAAGTTACAAAGACGTGGATGCCCGGCACAAGGCCGGGCATGACGAGTGAGAGCTACGGTGTTCGCGTCAACTCGCCTCGGCGAGCAGCGACAACTGCCGCGGCGACGTCTCATGCGCGGTCTGGTCGGTGAGGCCGGTCGGGTAGTCGCCGGTGAAGCAATGGTCGGTGAATTGCGGGCGCACCGGATCGCGGCCCTTTTCGCCCATGGCGCGATAGATGCCGGACACGGAGAGGAAGGCGAGCGAATCCGCGCCGATGATCTCGCGCATCTCCTCGACCGTGTGATTGGCGGCGAGCAGATTGTCGCGCTCGGGCGTGTCGATGCCGTAATAGTCCGGATGGGTGATGGGCGGAGAGGCGATGCGGAAATGCACTTCCTTGGCGCCCGCCTCGCGCATCATGCGCACGATCTTCATCGAGGTGGTGCCGCGCACCAGGCTGTCGTCGAT
>DATBBS010000456.1:0-2680 GCA_036270895.1 Xanthobacteraceae bacterium | reverse complement strand
GACGATCCCGCTCTATATCGACGAGACCGGCGGCCTGTCGATCGCCCAGCTCGCGGCGCGCGCGCGCCGGCTCAAGCGGCAGAAGGGCCTCGACCTCCTGGTCATCGACTACATCCAGCTGTTGTCGGGATCGGGCAAGCGTGCCGCCGAGGGCCGCGTGCAGGAGGTGACCGAGATCACCACCAGCCTCAAGGCGCTGGCGAAGGAATTGAACGTCCCGATCCTGGCGCTGTCGCAGTTGTCGCGCCAGGTCGAGAACCGCGACGACAAGCGCCCGCAGCTCTCCGACCTGCGCGAATCCGGCTCGATCGAGCAGGACGCCGACGTCGTGATGTTCGTGTTCCGCGAGGAATATTACCTGCGCAATCGCGAGCCGCGTGTCGGCACCGAAGAGCACTTCAAATGGCAGGCCGAGATGGAGGCCGTGCACGGCAAGGCCGAGGTCATCATCGGCAAGCAGCGCCACGGACCCACCGGCACCGTGCCGCTCCACTTCAAGGCGGACGTCACCCGCTTCGCCGACCTCGCCAACGACGACCACCTGCCGGCCCGGATGTAGGCTCGGTTCGATGCGACATTCGCTGTGGCCGAACGCCCGGCGCCGCAGGGCGTCGGCCTGTGCCTTGACGGCTGATGATATATAGGGTACCCCCCTATCCTATCATGACCCATACGATCCGCGAGAAGCACAAGCTGCTGGCCCGGGTGCGCCGCATCCGCGGGCAGGTCGAGGCGCTCGAGCGGGTCCTGGCGAGCGAGGCCGGCTGCGACGAGGTCATGCATCAGATCGTCGGCATCCGGGGTGCGGTCACGGGCCTCATGGCGGAGGTGGTCGAGGACCACGTGCGAACCCATCTGGTGAATCCGCAGAACAACGCCGTCGCGCTCGACGCCCGGGCGGCCGAGCAGCTGATCGACGTGATGCACTCCTATTTGAAGTGACGGGGACGCTCATGAGCAACCTCGGCGAAGCGGACTTCACCCATCGGCACGTCTTCCTGGGCGCCGGACATGCCCGCAACGAACGCCGGACCTGGGCCGTCATCGCGCTGTGCACCGTCATGATGGTGGCCGAGATTGCCGGCGGGCTTGCTTTCGGCTCCATCGCGCTGGTCGCCGACGGCCTGCACATGTCCACGCATGCGGCCGCCCTGCTGCTCGCGGCGCTCGCCTACAGCTATGCGCGCCGTCATGCCGACGATGCGCGCTTCAGCTTCGGCACCGGCAAGCTCGGGGATCTCGCGGGATACACGAGCGCCGTGGTGCTGGCGATGATCGCCATCCTGATCGGCTACGAGTCGGTCATGCGTTTGGTCTCGCCGGTTGCGATCCGATACGACGAGGCGATCGCGATCGCGACCATCGGCCTCTTCGTCAACGTGGCCAGCGTTTTCCTGCTCGGCACCGGCGGCCACGATCACGAACATGGTCACACGCATGGTCACACCCATGGCCATGCTCACCACGATCACGACGACGGTCCCGGCCATCACGACGGCCATCATCATGGCCACCCGCACGATCGAACGCATCGCGACAACAATCTGCGCGCCGCCGTGATCCACGTGATCGCGGATGCGGCGGTTTCGGTGCTGGTCATCGCCGGGCTGCTGCTCGCCCGTTTCCTGGGATGGGTGTGGATGGACCCGGTGGCCGGTCTGCTCGGCGCAATGGTGATCGCGAGTTGGGCCTATGGGCTGGTGCGCGACACCGGCAGCATCCTGCTCGACATGACGCATGACCGGAACATGGCGGAGAACATCCGCATGGCGATCGAGCGCGACGGCGACATTCTGTGCGACCTCCATCTGTGGCGGCTGGGACCGGGCCATGTCGGTGCCATCGTGTCGATCACGACCGCGGCGCCGCGCCCGCCCGCCTTCTACCGCGAGCGGCTCGCCTCGTTTCCCGCGCTATCGCACGTGACCATCGAGGTGCATCCGCGCGACTGGCAGCGCGCCGGCGCCTAGCGGTCCGGCCCGCGACGGTCGCCGGCCGATAGTCGCGCTTGCCGCCCGCGCGCCCGCAGCCGATATTGCGCCTCATTGGCCCCGCATAGGGACCATCGGAATTTTGGAGCTGGAGCATTCATGGCGTTGCAAGAGACGGAGACTCCGAAACCCGCCGAGGAAGCTCCCGACCAGGAGATCGCCAGCGCCGGCCCCAGCGAGGCGGAAACCGGCGGCGTGCTCACCATTGATCTCGGCGCGCTCCAGTCGAATTATCGCGCCTTGCGGCGGCGATCCTCGCCGGCCGAATGTGGCGCCGTCGTCAAGGCCGATGCCTATGGGTGCGGGCTCGCGCCGGTCGTGCGGGCGCTCGAGCAGTCGGGCTGCAAGACCTATTTCGTCGCGCATCTCGCCGAGGGCCGGCAAGTGCGGGCGATCGCGCCGGAAGCCGCCGTCTACGTGCTCAACGGGCTCGTGCCCGGCACGGCGGCCGCCTTCGCCGACGCCCGTGTGAGTCCGGTGATCGGCTCTCTCCCCGAACTGGCGGAGTGGGACGCGTTCTGTAGCGCGAACGGGTGGCGGGGTGGCGCGGCGTTGCATTTCGACACCGGCATGAACCGGCTCGGGCTTGCGGCCGACGAGGCCGCCGCGCTCGCGCAACGCACGCGGATGCCCGATCACGGCATCACCCTGGTGATGAGCCACTTCGCCTGCGCGGAGACGCCCTCGCA
>DATBBS010000455.1:0-4036 GCA_036270895.1 Xanthobacteraceae bacterium | reverse complement strand
GGCGAGCTCTGGGTCGCGGTCGCATTCGCGATCTTTCTCGCCGTGCTGGCCAAGCTGGGCGTGCACCGCATGATCCTGGGCGTGCTCGACGCCCGCAGCGCCCGCATCAAGGCCGAGCTCGACGAAGCCAAGCGCGTGCGCGAGGAGGCCCAGGCGTTGCTCGCCGAGTATCAGCGCAAGCGCGCGCAGGCCGATCGTGACGCCGATGCCATCCTGGTCGCCGCCCGGCAGGAAGCCGAGCGTCTGGCCGCCGAGGCCAAGGCCAAGGTCGAGGAATTCGTCGTGCGCCGGACCAAGATGGCGGAGACCAAGATCGCCCAGGCCGAGGCCCAGGCGGTCGCCGATGTGCGCAGCGCCGCCGCCGAAGCCGCGGTGGGGGCGGCGGAACGAATCCTGGCCGAGACCACCAAGGGCAAGGTGGGCGAAAATCTGATCGCGCAGGGCATCCGGGACTTGAAGGCCAAGCTGAATTAGCGCGCAGCCCTGCCCTTCCCGCACCGCGGTGCGCGGGTCGGATTCAAGTCAAGTGGCAAGATTCTGCTGTAAGCTGCCGTCCGGGCTTGTGGTTGCGGCGCACGCCCACCTATGCTCATCCACGATTCGCGCCGCATGAGCGGTGAATCCGCCCGCCGGGGCCGGGCGGACTCATTTATGCCATTTCGTTTGTGCCATGTCGTTTGTGCCATGCCGGTGCGTTCATTTCCGCCACTCCGTCGGTTGTGTCTCCCCGTTGCGTCAACCTGGTTGCGTGCTTGGTGGCGTTGATGAGCCCACGGCATGGCGCCGTTCGGTTGCTCGGGGGGAGCCGGTGGTCATTTTCGATTGCAACGGCGTTCTGGTCGACGGCGAGCAGATCTCGGCCGCGGTCGCCGCCGAGGAGTTCACGCGCGCCGGTTTTCCGATGACGCCTGGGCTCGTCGCCCGCTTCTTCACCGGGCGGCGCGCCGCCGATATGCTCGCCGACGTCGAAACCGCGACCGGGCGCAGGCTGCCTGCGAATTTCCCATCCGTTCTGGCGGCGGCGACGCTGCGCCGCATTCGCGACGAGCTGCGCCCGACGCCGCATGCGGCCTATGCGTTGACCTGGTTGCGCGGGCCGAAATGCGTCGCTTCCTCCACGGCGCTCGACCGCATCCGCGTGAGCCTGGAGACCGCCGGGCTCCTGCGCTTTTTCGAGCCGAACCTGTTTTCGGCGCACGACGTGCCGCGCGGCAAGCCGGCGCCCGATCTGTTCCTGCACGTGGCCGACAAGATGGGGATCCAGGCGAGCGACTGCATCGTGGTGGAAGATTCGCCCGTGGGCGTGGCGGCGGCGGTCGCCGCCGGCATGACGCCGATCGGTTTCGTCGGCGGCAGCCATGTTCATCCGCAACTGCCGGCTCAGCTCGCGGCGGCAGGCGCCAGCGTGGTGATCGCCGACATGCGCGTGCTGAAGAGCACCGTCGTGGCGCTGCGCGGCTGGTAGGTTACCGTTTCGGTTTCGCCGGCGGCCTGGCGGGCTTCTTTTTCTGCTCCTGCGCCCCGCCTTCGGGATCGAAGCCGACATAGATCACGTATTGGTCGAAGTCCTTGCTCGACGGCATCGGGACGGTCAGGTCTTCCTCGACTTGCGTGAACAACACATTGGGCTGGCCGGGCGGCATCGTCACCGGCACGGAATAGAACTTGGTCCAGATCGTCTTGGGCTCGAGCCCTTCCTTCACGACGGCAAGACGCATCGGCAGCGTGATCGGGCCCGATATGCCGGCGGGGCCGACAATGACGCGGCCCTGAACGCCGACTTTCATCGTCACATTCGCGCCGTGCAACGCGCATTCACGCGCCGTCTTCAGGAAGCTCGCCTGGAAGCGCAGCGTCAATACGTTCGATCCGCCCTCCTGCGCCGACTGGGAGAAAGTGGACGCGCCCTGGCGAATCTCGACAGTCGGGCAATCGAGGTCGGGGGGCGGCGCCCCCCCGCCCTCCGCGACGGCCGTCGCCGGCGTTCCCAGGAGAAGATTGTTGAACCGGTCGCTGAAGCTGGAGGAGGACGAGCCCGTCGCGCCGGCCGGCGAGGGCTTCGAGCCGAGCAGGTTCTCGTATGACGAACAGCCGGACAGGAGCACGACCAGTCCCATGGCCGCCCCTGCCCCGCCCGCCTTCCATCGAGACCCCGCCTGCATCGTTCCGTCCGTTTTTTCCCGTCCGAATTATATCAGCCCGACCGTGGCAGGCCCATGGCTGCGGCGCCGGCCGCCTTCGTTCGGTTCGCTGATCTTATGGCGCATCGTCCTTGAGGCGCGCAAACAGCAGATGATCCTGCCAGACCCCGTTGATGCACAGATACTGGCGCGCGTAGCCCTCGCGGAGAAAGCCGCACCGCTCGAGCAGACGAATCGAAGCCGTATTGGTCGGAATGCAGGCCGCCTCGACACGGTGCAGCCGCAGCGTCTCGAAACAGAACGGCAACACGCCTTTGACGGCCGCCGTCATGTAACCGCAGCGCGCGAACGGCAGCCCCAACCAATAGCCGATACTGCCGGCCTGGGCGACGCCGCGGCGGACATTCGCAAGCGTGAGACCGCCGAGCAGCACGTTGTCCTGCTTGCGAAATATGAAGAACGCATAGGATTGATCGGTCCGCCAGTCCTCGGCGTAGCGCTTGAGGCGGCGACGGAATGCGGCGCGGGTGAGGTCGTCGGCCGGCCATGACGGCTCCCACGGCGTCAAAAAATCGCGGCTCGCCGTCCGCAGCGCCGCCCATTCCTCGAATTCGGCCATCTGCGGCAGGCGCAGGGTGACACCCTGGCCGTCGATGCTCGGCAAGGTCTCGGCAAAAGAGACAGTGCGGAAAAACGCCATGCAACCAACCGATCCTCAGGCCGCCTTGCGAACCAGGGTCTCGGCGATCGCGGCGGCACTCTCGAGGCCGGCGGGGCCGAGCGCCGCGACCGCCGGATGGCCGCGCGCGATCAGGTCGCGTCCGGCCGCCCGCGCGCTTTCGACCGTCACGGCGTCGATCCGGCTGACGATCTCCTCGAGCGGAATGGGTCGCCCATAGATATGAATATGCCGCGCCAGCTGCTCGGCGCGCGCACTGGAGCTTTCGAGCGCCATCAGGAGGCCGGCCTTCATCTGTGCCTTGACGCGCGCGACCTCGGCGCCGTTGAGCGTTTCCGCCGCCGCCGAAATCTCGTCGACCACGACCCGCATCAGCTCGGCCGCGTCGGCGACGTCGGTCCCGGCATAGAGGCCGAACATCCCGGTGTCCGCATAGGCGGCGTGAAAAGCGTAGATCGAGTAGCACAGACCGCGCAGCTCGCGCACCTCCTGGAACAGCCGCGACGACATTCCGCCGCCCAGCACATTGGTAAAGACCTGGAGGCTGTAGATCGACGGATCGCATTGCGGCACGCCTTCGAGCGCGAGCGCGATATGGACCTGCTCGAGATCGCGCGGCTCGACCCGCACGCCGCCGTGAAACTTCGCCGGTGGCGGCGCTGCACCCGCGTCTCCCGTGAAGGCCGCGAACTGGCGTTCGGCCTCCTCGACCACGATACGGTGATCGACCCCGCCCGCCGCGGCGATCACCGTGTTGGGGGCCCGGTAATGGCGCGCCAGATAGGCCTTGAGCCGCTTGCCGTCGAGCGAGCGCACGGTCGCCCGCGTGCCCAGGATCGAGCGGCCGACCGGCTGATCCGCATAGGCAATCGCCTGCAGATGCTCGAAAACCAGATCGTCGGGCGTGTCCTCGACCGCGCCGATCTCCTGCACGATCACGTTCTTCTCGCGCGCGATCTCGTCGGGATCGAAGGCGGGCGCCGTCAGGATGTCCGCCAGAACGTCGAGGGCGAGCGGCACGTCGGCCTGCAAGGCGCGCGCATAATAGGCCGTCATCTCGATGCCGGTCGCCGCGTTGAGGTCGCCGCCGACCGCCTCGATCTCCTCGGCGATCTGACGCGCCGAGCGGCGCTTCGTGCCCTTGAACGCCATATGCTCGAGAAAATGCGAGATGCCGTGTTCGTCCGCCTGTTCGTCACGACTCCCGCAACCGACC
>DATBBS010000454.1:0-1991 GCA_036270895.1 Xanthobacteraceae bacterium | reverse complement strand
TGCACGGTCCGGCCGCCCAGGCGGGCGAGGTGATCACGCGCAATTGCCTTCATGGATTCAGCGACGCCTATCGGTCTGCCGAGAGACAAGACTATAGCGACGAGTACGGGAGTGATTTCGGGGACAGCCACAGCTTCAGCCGAAGCAACAGCGATTCCCGCACGGGATTCAGGGATGGTTTCCGCCGCGCTGGCCCCCACGGAGGATTCAGGGGTGGGGTCCGCCACGCTGGCTCCCATGGGGGATTCAGGGGCGGTTTCCGCCACGCTGGCTTCCATGGGGGATTGATCGGCGGGAACCGCAATGGACCAGGCAGCACTGTGGGCAGCGGATCCGACGGCGGTCACACCAGCGGATACGCCGGCGGCAACAGCAACCAAACCGGCAGCGGATCGAGCAGCGGCGACAGTTCGGACTCATGCGTCGAAATCCGGCGCGAGCTCACCAACCCGTATGTGATCCAGGTCCAGGGGCCGCAATCGCCGGAGGAGCGCGCCGAGGCGAACGAGCAGGATCGCCTGTGGCAGGCCCGCTGCCGCCCGACCCTCCAGCAGGACATGTTCGGCATCAACCGGTACTCTTACGCGGCGCCCGGCTGCGAATACGGCAAGAACAAATAGCGCCGCCGCGATCGCGCCGTCATCCGGCCTGCGCGATGATCCGCTTGAGGATCCGCACGAAGCCCTTCTGGTCGCGCGCCCCGATGATGCGGTCGAGATTGCGCTCATGCGCGCGCGCGCAACGCACGAGCTGCGCCAGCAGCGACTTGCCGGCCGCCGTCAGCGACAGCCGATAGGCGCGCTGGTCGGCGCGCGTGCGGGTGCGGCGGATCAGGCCGCGCCGCGCGAGATCGTTGAGCACGGGGGTGAGACTCGACTTGTCGCGGCCGTTGGCGCGGCTCAAGGCGGTCTGGCTGATGCCGGGATTGCGGCCGATCAGCATCAGGGTCGCGAAGCGCCCCGGACGCGTGCCGACCTCCTGGGCGAGCCGGGAAAACGCCTGGAAGGCCGCCGCCTGCGCCATGCGCAGATTGAACCCCACCCAGTCCGCCAGTGGCCCATAGTCGACCGCCTCGGCGCCGCGCCCGTTCGGCTTGGGTGACGCAGCTCGTCCGCTCGTCTGCTTTTTCCTGCGCCGCGCCATGCCGCCATGCCCCCCCGCGCATCTGGCCGGATGTCGGGCGTCCCGATCGTCGCGGATTAGTTTTGTATCCAACTGTTTTCTTTACTTCCGCCGCGACTTGAGTCTGAATTGCAAAAAACCCGCCGTCAACGGCGCAGCAACCACCACAAGGGAGGAATCGATGCAATCGCAATGGCTGCGTGACACGATGGTGGTCGCCGCGACCGGTCTTTCGCTGCTCGCCGCGCCCGCGTGCCTGGCCCAGGACAAGACCTTCGAGCTCAAGCTGTCGCACTGGGTTCCGCCCGCGCACCCGTT
The DNA here is from genome assembly GCA_036270895.1 of Xanthobacteraceae bacterium. Classification (GTDB taxonomy): domain Bacteria; phylum Pseudomonadota; class Alphaproteobacteria; order Rhizobiales; family Xanthobacteraceae; genus JAVDCA01. Next base: position 551 of record DATBBS010000454.1, on the reverse strand, counting down.
GCAGAAAGCCCTGGAGGAATGGGGCGCCTCCGTCGAGAAGGCCTCGAACGGCACGCTCAAATACAAGGTCTACCCGGCGCAGCAGCTCGGCAAGGCCTTCGACCATTACGACATGGCGCGCGACGGCATCGCCGACCTCACCTACATCAATCCCGGCTACCAGCCCGGCCGCTTCCCGATCATCGGCGCCGGCGAGCTGCCCTTCCTGTTCGCCGACGCCAAGGGCGGCTCGCAGGCGATCGACGCCTGGTATCGCAAATACGCCGCCCAGGAGATGAAGGACGTCAAATTCTGCCTCGCCTTCGTGCACGACCCGGGCACGTTCCATTCGCGCACCAAGAAGATCGTCGTCCCCGACGACATCAAGGGCATGAAGATCCGCCCCGCCCACGCCACCATGGCGACCTTCGTGACGCAGCTCGGCGGCACCAACGTGAACGCGGCGGCACCCGAGGTGCGCGACGCGATCGAGCGCGGCGTCGCCGAGGCGGTCACCTTCCCGTGGGGCTCGATCCCGCTGTTCGGCATCGACAAGGTCACCAAGTATCACA
>DATBBS010000453.1:0-8045 GCA_036270895.1 Xanthobacteraceae bacterium | reverse complement strand
CAGGAACTTCTGGAAATCGGCGCCGTCGACGCCCTCTTTGACCTTCGGGCAGGCCATGTGGTCGAACACCAGCACGGTCGGCAGCGATTTCAGGAAGGCGCCCATCTCGTCGAGATCGGCCTGCTCGAAATAGACCACCACATGCCAGCCGAGCCTGGCGATGCGCGCCGCGATGCGCTGCATCACGTCCTTCGGGGTCGAATCGACCAGCCGCTTGATGAAATTGAAGCGCACGCCCTTCACCCCGGCGCGGTCCATCCATCCAAGCTCGTCGTCGGTGACTTCCTCGCCCACGAAGGCGACGCCCTTGGCCTTGTTGTGCGAAGCGTCGAGCGCGTCGACCATCGCGCGGTTGTCCTTGCTGTGGCAGCTCGCCTGCACGATCACGTTCTTGTCGAAACCGAGGAAGTCGCGCAGCGCGAACAGCTTCTCCTTGGGGGCGTCGCAGGGCGTGTATTTGCGCTCCGGCGCATAGGGAAATTTCGCCTCCGGGCCGAAGACATGGCAGTGAGCGTCGACCGCGCCCGCCGGCGGCCGGTATGTCGGCTTGGACGGATTGGGATGGAACGGGATGTAGCCTGGACTCATGGGCAAGGGAGGGACTCCAAGGTGACCGAATCGCAGCCCGCATGAAGCGAAGCGCAATGCGGGGACGACGCTCCCGGATTTCGCTTCGCTCCATCCGGGCTACAGGTTGCTACGGGTTTCTAGACCCGCTCCAGCGCCAGCGAAACCCCCTGCCCCACGCCGACGCACATGGTGGCGAGCGCGCGTTTTCCCCCGCGCTTCTCCAGCGCGTGCAGCGCCGTCAAGGCGAGCCGCGCGCCCGACATGCCGAGCGGATGGCCAAGCGCGATCGCGCCGCCGTGCGGATTGACGTGCTCGGCATCGTCGGCGAGGCCGAGCTGGCGCAGGCAGGCCAGCGCCTGCGACGCAAAAGCTTCATTGAGCTCGATCACATCGAAATCGCCGATCTTGAGCGCCAGGCGCTCCATCAGCTTGCGGGTGGACGGCACCGGACCGATCCCCATGATGCGCGGAGGCACCGCGGCCGACGCCATCCCGAGCACGCGCGCGCGGGGGGTGAGGCCATGCCGCTTCACGGCGTCCGCGCTCGCCAGGATCAGCGCCGCCGCCCCGTCATTGACCCCGGACGCATTGCCGGCCGTCAGCGTGCCGGGCGCGCGCACGAAGGTTTTCAGCTTGGCGAGTTGCTCCAGCGTGGTCTCGGGCCGCGGGTGCTCGTCCTTGTCGACCACGATCGGCCCCGCCTTTCCGCCCGGCGCCTCGACCGGCACGATCTCCGCGGCGAAAAATCCCGACGCCATGGCCTTGCCGGCGCGCTGCTGCGAGCGAAACGCGAAAGCGTCCTGGTCCCGGCGCGCGACCTGGAACTCCTCGGCGACGTTCTCGCCGGTCTCCGGCATCGAGTCGACGCCGTATTGCTGCTTCATGAGCGGATTGACGAAGCGCCAGCCGATCGTGGTGTCGTAGGTCTCGTTGCTGCGCTGGAAGGCTTCCGCCGCCTTGCCCATCACGAAGGGCGCGCGCGTCATCGATTCGACGCCGCCCGCGACCGCGAAATCGATCTCGCCGGAACGGATGGCGCGCGCCGCATCCCCCACCGCGTTGAGGCCGGACGCGCACAGGCGGTTCACGGTCACACCGGGGATCGAGTCGGGCAGCCCGGCAAGCAGAAGCGCCATGCGGGCGACATTGCGGTTGTCCTCGCCCGCCTGGTTGGCGCAGCCGAGCACGACCTCGTCGAGCGCCGACCAGTCGGCCTTCGCGTTGCGGCGCACCAGGGCGCGCAGCGGCACCGCCGCCAGGTCATCGGTACGCACCTTGGAGAGCCCGCCGCCATAGCGGCCGATCGGGGTACGGGCGGCGTCGCAGATGAAGGCGTCGCGCATTCGCGTCTCCTCAGGCCTGGTCGCCATGCGCGCGCTTGGTGCGGGCGTGAATGGCGCGCAGCGCGTCGAGCTCGGGTGCGCTCGGGGCCGGCGTCACGGCGATCCTGTCCGCATAACGGACCTTCCAGCCGGTATTGTGGTCGATCTGCTCCCGGGTGACGCCCGGATGGATCGACACCACGGTCATCTCCTTGCTGACGGGGTCGGGCTCGAACACGCACAGATCGGTGATGAGCCTAGTCGGCCCCTTGGTCTTGACCCCGAGGCGCGCCCGATGATCGCCGCCCTCGCCGTGGCCGAGCGAGGTGATGAAATCGATCTTGTCGACGAAGCCGCGCCGGCTGTGGGTCATGGTGATGAAGATCTCACCGCACGAGGTCGCGATCTCGGGCGCTCCGCCACCACCCGGCAACCGCGTCTTCGGCTTGTCGTAGGCGCCCACCACCGTGGTGTTCAGGTTGGCGAATTTGTCGATCTGCGCGCCGCCCAAGAAGCCGACCGTGATGCGCCCGCCTTGCAGCCAGTAGCGGAACATTTCCGGCACCGAGACCGTGGTCAGCGCGGTGTCGCACAATTCGCCGTCGCCGATCGACAGCGGCAGGATCGACGGCTTGGTGGCAAGCGTGCCGGATTCGTAGATCAGGGTGATGTCCGGCGCGTGCGTCAGGCGGGCGAGATTGCAGGCCGCCGACGGCATGCCGATGCCGACGAAGCAGACGTCGCTGCTCTTGAGCGCGCGCGCGGCCGCGATGGTCATCATCTCGGTGGGCGTATGGGTCTCGGGCATGATCCTGTCCTACACCGCGGCGAGCCGGCGGCGCTCGTCCGCGAAGGCTTCCGGGCCCTTGTCGAGCACATTGGCCTTCATCCAGGCCAGGAAACCGTCGCGGTCGCGCGAGATCGCGTCCCACTTCTTGTAATAGGCATTGTCGCGTTTGTAGTAGCCCTGTGCATAGGAGGGATGCGCGCCGCCGGGCACGCAGACCACGGCGGTGACGGTCCAGGCCGGCAGGATCACCGCATTGAGGTTGCGGTCTCCGAAATCCTCGACGATCTCCTCGACCGTGACGATCGAGCGCTTCGCCGCCAGCACCGCCTGCTTCTGCACCCCGACGATGCCTTCGAGCAGAACATTGCCGGCGCGGTCGGCGCGCAGCGCGTGGATGACCGCGACGTCCGGGCGGATCGCCGGCACGGTCGCGAGCGTCTCGCCCGTATAGGGACAGACGATGCTCTTGATGTTGGGATTAACCTTCGGCAGATCGACGCCGATATAGCCGCGAAACACCGCGCAGGGCAGCCCGGCGGCGCCCGCCTCATAGGCGTTGGCCATGGCAGAATGGGAATGCTCCTCATAGGCGAGCGGGCCGGGCCAGCCATTCTCGATCGCGTCGCGCATGCGGTGGAGCGAGCCGACGCCGGGGTTTCCGCACCAGGAAAATACCGCCTTGTCGGCGCAGCCCATGCCGATGAGCTGGTCATAGATGAGGTCCGGCGTCATGCGGATGAGCGTGAGGCGGCGGCGGCGCTGGCGGATCACCTCGTGGCCGGCGGCGTGCGGAATGAGATGGGTGAAGCCTTCCATCGCCAGCGTGTCGCCGTCGCGGATGTTGGCCTCCACGGCGGCGGCGAGGGACATGAACTGAGCCATCAAGCGCTTCCCGACAGGACTTTCCGGCGTTTATTTACGGGGCCTCATGGTGGGGGTCAAATCGCCGGCTGTGAGGCGGAATGAAGCTGGACTCGGTGTGGGGCCCTTCGCTCCCGGCCTTGACGTCCGCCGTGATAGTGTGGTGCAGCCCGCCCTTCGAGGTCGCCATCCCATGTCAGCTCCCGCGCCCGATCCCCTGCCCGCGCTGCCGTCCTCGCTTCATGCCGAGCGGCAGGGCGCTGTCGCGCTTTTGCGTCTGGCGCGGCCCGAGAAGCGCAACGCGCTCGACGACGCCCTGGTGCTCGGAATCGAAGCCTTCTTCTCGAATCTCCCGGACGACGTGAAGGCCGTGGTGCTGCACGGCGAGGGCGAGCATTTCTCGGCCGGCCTCGACCTCGGCGAATTGACCAAACGCGACATGGCCGAGCGCGTCGCGCATTCGCAGATGTGGCACCGCGCCTTTGCGGCGGTCGAGTTCGGCGGGGTCCCGGTCGTCGCGGTGCTGCAGGGCGCGGTGATCGGCGGTGGGCTCGAGCTCGCGGCCGCAACCCATGTGCGGGTGGCCGAATCCTCGGCCTATTACGCGCTGCCGGAAGGCAGCCGCGGCATCTATGTGGGGGGCGGCGCGTCTGTGAGGCTGCCGCGCCTGATCGGCACCGCGCGCGTGATGGACATGATGCTGACCGGGCGCACCTATGAGGCGACCGAAGGCCAGGCCATCGGGATCTCGCATTACGTCGTGGCGCCCGGCGCGGGGCTCGCCAGGGGGATCGAGCTCGCGCGCCGCATCGCCGAGAACGAGCGGCTCACCAATTTCGCCGTCATGCAGGCGCTGCCGCGCATCGCCGAGCAGGATCCGGCCAGCGGCTATCTCATGGAGGCGCTGATGGCCGCGATCGCGTCGGGCAGCCCCGAGGCGCAAAAGCGCCTGGAGGATTTCCTCGCCAAGCGGGCGCCCAAGACCGTGCCGCGATAACTCAAGGAAACACCGTCATGAACCCGCAAGGACAGGCCGCACTGGTGACCGGCGGCGGCTCCGGCCTCGGCGCCGCGACCGCCGTGCGGCTGGCGGCGCGCGGCGCCAAGGTGGCGCTGCTCGACATCAATCTCGCGGCGGCCGAGGCCGTGGCGGCGACCTGCGGCGGGCTCGCGATCGCCTGCGATGTCGGCGACGCGGACGCCATGGCGGCCGCGCTCGCGCAGGCGCGCGCCGCCCATGGGCCGGCCCGCGTGCTGGTCAACTGTGCCGGCATCGGTCCGGGCAAGCGTATCGTCGGGCGCGACGGCCCGATGCCGCTGACCGATTTCGCCGGCGTCATCCAGGTGAACCTGATCGGCACCTTCAACGCTCTGCGGCTCGCCGCCGCCGACATGCAGGCGCTCGATCCGCTGGAGGACGGCGAGCGCGGCGTGATCGTGTCGACGGCCTCGGTCGCGGCCTATGAGGGACAGATCGGCCAGGCCGCCTATGCGGCCTCCAAGGGCGGCGTGTTGGCGCTGGTGCTGCCGGCGGCGCGCGAGCTCGCCCAGTTCGGCATCCGGGTCAACGCGATCGCGCCGGGGACTTTCGCCACCCCGATGCTGATGGGAATGCCCGAGGAGGTGCGGCAGAGCCTCAGCGCCTCGGTCCCGTTTCCCAAGCGCCTCGGCCGGCCGGAGCAATTTGCCGACCTCGTTCTGCACATCCTCGAAAACCGCTATATCAACGGCGAGACCATCCGGCTCGACGGCGCGTTGCGGATGGCGCCGCGCTAACAATTCAAGGGACTGCGATGCTGACCAACCGGCGCGACGTGCGGATCGTGTGGGGCGACTGCGACCCGGCGGGAATCGTGTTCTACCCACGCTATTTCGAGATGTTCGACACTAGCACGACCGCGCTGTTCGAGCGCGCGCTCGGCATGACCAAGTATCAATTCGTCAAGGCGTATAAGTCGGTCGGCTATCCGATGGTCGATACCAGGGCGCGCTTTTTGCTGCCGACCCGCTATGGCGACGACGTGGTGATCGAGACCACCATCACGGAGATCAGGCGCTCGAGCTTCGACATCCGCCATCAGCTCATGAAGGACGGCGAGCTCGCGGTCGAAGGTTTTGAGACGCGGGTATGGGTCGAGCGCGATCCCGCCGACCCGGACAAGATCAAGGCGACGCCGCTCCCGCCCGAGATGGTGGCGAAACTGTCGGCCGGCTGAGGCGCCCTGCCCGACGCATCCCTGATTGGCACAACCGCCTCCGCCGCTTCGGTCAGCCCGTGGCAGGGCGTCCTTCGATTCCGCGCCAGACGTCGGCAAACGCTCCAGGGCCTCCGGCGCTGTTGTCCCGGAATGGGACGGTCGGCTTGGCATCCCGGTTGCTTCTTAAGGCATGTTTAGAGAAGCTTAACCAATGTGCGCCCGCGCGGAGGACCGCCCGGGCATGGAACGGATGCCGACGATGTGTATCAAGCTTCCCAGCATTCAGCAGGCGGGCGTCGCCGCGGCCTTGGCAGCGATGCTCCTCTTGCGTGGTCCGGCCGCCCAGGCGGGCGAGGTCATCACGCGCAACTGCCTTCATGGATTCAGCGACGCCTATAGGTCTGCCGAGAGCCAGGACTATAGCGGCGAGTACGGGAGCGCTTTCGGGGACAGCCACAGCTTCAGCAGAAGCAACAGCGATTCCCGCACAGGATTCAGGGGCGGCCTCCGCCGCGCTGGCTTCCATGGAGGATTCAGGGGTGGTTTCCGCCACGCTGGCTCCCATGGAGGATTCAGGGGCGGTTTCCGCCACGCTGGCTTCCATGGGGGATTGATCGGTGGGAACGGCAACGGACCCGGCAGCACTGTGGGCAGCGGATCCGACGGCGGTCACACCAGCGGATACGCCGACGGCAACAGCCACCAAACCGGCAGCGGATCGAGCAGCGGCGACAGTTCGGACTCATGCGTCGAAGTTCGGCGCGAGCTGACCAACCCGTATGTGATCCAGGTCCAGGGGCCGCAATCGCCGGAGGAGCGCGCCGAGGCGAACGAGCAGGATCGCCTGTGGCAGGCCCGCTGCCGCCCGACCCTCCAGCAGGACATGTTCGGCATCAACCGGTACTCCTACGCGGCGCCCGGCTGCGAATACGGCAAGACCAAATAGCGGCGCCGCGATCGCGCCGTCACCCCGCTTCGGCGATGATCCGCTTGAGGATGCGCACGAAGCTTTTCTGCTCGCGCGCCCCGATGATGCGGTCGAGATTGCGCTCATGCGCCCGCGCGCAGCGCACGAGCTGGGCGAGCAGCGACTTTCCGGCGGGCGTCAGCGACAGCCGATAGGCGCGCTGATCGGCGCGCGTGCGGGTGCGACGGATCAGGCCGCGGCGCGCGAGGTCGTTGAGCACCGGCGTGAGACTCGATTTGTCGCGGCCGTTGGCGCGGCTCAAGGCGGTCTGGCTGATGCCGGGATTGCGGCCGATCAGCATCAGGGTCGCGAAGCGGCCCGGACGCGTGCCGACCTCCTGGGCGAGCCGGGAAAACGCCTGGAAGGCCGCCGCCTGCGCCATGCGCAGATTGAACCCCACCCATTCCGCCAGCGGCCCGTAGTCGACCGCCTCCGCGCCCCGTCCGTTCGGCTTGGGTGACGCGGCTCGCCCGCTCGTCCGATTTGTCCTGCGCCGCGCCATGCTGCCTTGCCCCCACGCATCCGGCCGAATATCGGGCGGCCGGCCGCGGCGATTAGTTTTATATCCAACTATTTACTTCCGCCGCGACTTGAGTCTGAATCGCAAAAAAGCTGCCGTCAACGGCGCCGCAACCCGAGGGAGGAATCGATGCATTCGCAATGGCTGCGTGACACGATGGTGGTCGCCGCGACCGGTCTTTCGCTGCTCGCCGCGCCCGCCTGCCTGGCCCAGGACAAGACCTTCGAACTCAAGCTGTCGCACTGGGTCCCGCCCGCGCACCCGTTGCAGAAAGCCCTGGAGGAATGGGGCGCGTCGGTCGAGAAGGCGTCGAACGGCACGCTCAAATACAAGGTCTACCCGGCGCAGCAGCTCGGCAAGGCCTTCGACCATTACGACATGGCGCGCGACGGCATCGCCGATCTCACCTACATCAATCCCGGATACCAGCCCGGCCGCTTCCCGATCATCGGCGCAGGCGAGCTGCCGTTCCTGTTCGCCGACGCCAAGGGCGGTTCGCAGGCGATCGACGCCTGGTACCGCAAATACGCCGCCCAGGAGATGAAGGACGTCAAGTTCTGCCTCGCCTTCGTGCACGACCCGGGTACGTTCCATTCGCGCACCAAGAAGATCGTCGTCCCCGACGACATCAAGGGCATGAAGATCCGTCCCGCCCACGCCACCATGGCGACCTTCATGACGCAGCTCGGCGGCACCAACGTGAACGCGGCGGCACCCGAGGTGCGCGACGCGATCGAGCGCGGCGTCGCCGAGGCGGTCACCTTCCCGTGGGGCTCGATCCCGCTGTTCGGCATCGACAAGGTCACCAAGTATCACA
>DATBBS010000452.1:0-18179 GCA_036270895.1 Xanthobacteraceae bacterium | reverse complement strand
GTGCCGCTCAGCATGCAGATGGCGGCCACCGCCGCGCTCAGTCGGATTTTCATGGAATGCTCCTTTGGCCGAAGGCCGGAACGGCCCGCGGGCGTTGCTGTCGAACGCCCATTGGATGGCCGGTGAGCCGAAAGGTTCCCGGAAATCAGCCGGCAAAGCATGCGCGGCCGCGCCACGGATTTGATCATGCCTGGATGACGGTGCCCGAAAGCCTCACGCCGGCGCGACGGTCTCACGCTCCATCGTCAGCTCGGCCTGCAGGCTGGCGAGATCGCGGTAGATCGAGGCGACCGCCAGCACGCGGCCGTTGCGCTTGTACCGAAGCAGGCAATCCTTCGCCTGAATGTCGCCCTCGATCGCGATCTCGTCCCATTGCTCAGCGTGCCCCACATAATTGATCGGCACGTCGTAATGCTGGCTCCAGAAGAACGGCACCGCGTCGAACCGCTCGCGCGCGCCCATCATGTTGAGCGCGGCGGCCTGTCCCTGGCGCTCCGCCACCACCCAATGCTCGACGCGGATATTCTGGCCGGAATGCGGATCGGGCCAGCGTGCGATATCGCCCGCCGCGTAGATGCCGGCGACGCTCGTCTCGAGAAAGGCGTTCACCACCACGCCGCGATCGAGCGCGAGACCCGCCTGCTCGGCCAGCCCCAGCCGCGGCCGCACCCCGACGCCGATCACGACGAGATTGGCCTCGAGCGCGCCGCCGCTCTTGAGCGTGGCGCGCTTGCCGTCGAGCGCCGTCACGGTGTCTTCGAGATGAAACACCACGCCGTGCTCTTCGTGCAGCGCACGGACGAAATCCCCCATCTCGGGCCCGAACACCCGCTCCATCGGGCGCTTGTCGGGCGCCACCACGTGCACCTCGAGGCCGCGCGTGCGCAAGGACGCCGCCGCCTCCAACCCGATGAAGCTCGCCCCGATGACCAGCGCGCGGCGCGCGTCCTTGGCGGCCGCCACGATGGCGCGCGAATCGGCGAGCGAGCGCAGCATATGGACATGCGGCTGGTCGGCGCCCGGGATCGGCAGACGCACGGGCTCCGCCCCGGTGGCGAGCAGCAGCCGGTCGTAAGGCACCTTGCGGCCATCGGCGGTAGCGATATTGCGCGCCTTGGCGTCGATGGCGGTGACCTCGACACCGAGGCGCAGCTCGATGCTGGATTCGCGATAGAAGCTGTCCGGACGCAGCGGAATCCAGTCCTCGGGCGCGCTGCCCGCCAGATAATCCTTGGACAGGTTCGGCCGGTCGACCGGCGCCGCCGCGTCGCTGCTCAGCATCACGATGCTGCCGCCGAAGTTTTGCCGCCGCAGCATTTCGGCGGCCGCGAAGCCCGCCGCGCCGCCGCCCACGATGACGATCTTGCCCGGCGCACCGGCCGGCGCCTTGCGGCGCGGCCCGGGCTCGGCGAGCTTCTCGCGCACGAAGATCCGGTCGCCGCGCTGCTCCACCCGCCAGCACGCAAGCGGGCTCAGCGCCGGCGCGCGCACGGCTTCCCCGCTGCGCAGATCGAAGCAGGCGTGATGCCAGGGGCATCGCACGCTGTCCCCGACCACGAGCCCGTCGGCGAGCGGCCCATGGTAATGCGTGCAATGGGCCGCGACCGCAAACACCGCGCTGTCGCCCCGCACCAGCAAAACCTCGTCGTCGCCCACATGTCCGGCGAGCTTTCCGTCGCGGAAGTCCGCGAGCGCAACCCCTTGCGCGAGGTCGGGGCCGCTGGGCGGGGATTGGTCTTGCGCCATCTTTGGTCTCCGTGACGGCGTCGCGGTCGGCGGAGGCCGCCGGCGCCAGCCGTGCTCAGGCCGTCATGGTGAGGAATTCCTGCCGCGTCAGCGGATTGTCGCGAAAACATCCCAGCATCCGGCTGGTGACCAGATCGGCGCCGGGCTTGTGGATGCCGCGCGTGGTCATGCAGTTATGCGTCGCCTTGATGACCACGGCGACGCCCTGGGGCTTGAGGACGTCATTGATCGTATTGGCGATTTGCGCCGTCAGCTTTTCCTGGATCTGCAGCCGCTTGGCATAGATATCGACCACCCGGGCGAGCTTGCTGATGCCGACCACCCGGCCGTCCGGGACATAACCCACCCAGGCCTGGCCGATGATGGGCGCCATGTGGTGCTCGCAATGGCTCTCGAAGCGAACGCCGCGCAACACGATCATCTCGTCGTAACCTTCGATTTCCTCGAAGGTCTTTTGCAGGATCTCGACCGGGTCCTGGGCGTAGCCGGAGAAGAATTCCTCGAACGCGCGGGTCATGCGGTCGGGCGTGTCGATCAGGCCGTCGCGGTCCGGGTCGTCACCGGTCCATTGAATGATGGTGCGAAACGCCGCCTCGACGTCGCCGCGCTTGGGCCGGTCGGCCTCGGGCTGCGCGGTTCCGGTCCATCGGGCCTTGTGCAGTTTCGCGCTCATGAGTTGCCTTTCCGTCGTCGCAGGCCGGAACCGGCCATTGCGTTTCAATCCCTGATAGATGATCGCCGGGCCGAAAAGTTCCCGCAAATCAGCCGGCAAGCCCGAGCCGCCGCATGACCACGTCGGTGACCCGTTGGCAGCGCCGGCCGGCGAACGGAAAGGCGTCCATCAGGACGGGGCCGATCTGCTTGTCCAGCTGCTCGCGGACCAGCCGGCGCGCCCGGTGCAGCCGCGTTTTCACCGTTTCGGGCCGCAAGCCAAGGAGCTCGGCGGTTTCGTCCACGCTCATCCCCTCGATGACGCGGGTGACGAACACGATCCGGAACATTTCCGGCAGGTTGTCGGTCGCCCATTCGACGAGCTGCAGGATTTGCCGTTGCGCCATTGTCCGTTCCGGATCCATGGATGTCCCCGTTTGGGGGAACTGGATGATTTCAGCCTCGGGCCGCTGCGCCTCCGCAACCGCGAGGTCGACCGCCGGGCGGTCGCGCCGCAGCCGGCCGAGGGCTTCGTTGATGACGATGCGGGAGAGCCATGTCGCCAGGCTGGAGTCGCCGCGAAAGCCGTCCAGGTGCGCAAAGGCGCTCACATAGGCCTCCTGGACCACGTCCTCGGCGTCGCTGTCGTTGCGCAGGATGCCACGGGCGATCCGATAGAGCCTACGATTATACCGCTCCATGATGGTGCGGAACGCCGTGGCGTCGCGGGCGAGCGCCCGGCGCACGAGTTCCGTATCCTCCGAGGCGGCAGCCGTCTGCAGCACCGGCGCTGATTTCGTGATTTTCATGCCTGGTTTCCTTGCTGCCCGATTGGATGCGTTTCAGACGAAAAGGTTCCCCGGCCACCTGCCTCCGCGTCTCCCGCGCCGGCCGGCACCCCGACGCTATCCTCACGGCCCGGCGAAAAACAGGTCGTCGATCGAGGCCGGCCGGTTCTTGAGGCTCCCGATGGCGTGCATGAAACCCGCATAGGTCATCACATTCTCGGGCTCGGTGGTGTAGCGGGTGTCGGGCTCCGCCAGCATGCCGACAAGCTCCGCGACGCTCCAACCCTTGCCGCCCATCGACTCCAGCAGCACCTCGGCGGCGTTGCGGCGGTCGGCGCGGATCATGTCCATGGCTTCCTTCAGGGCCGCCACGAAGGCGGCATAGACTTTCGGATTCTGGCTGCGAAATTTCGCGGTGGTGGAGATCATCGTGAAGGTCGTCGCCCCGCCCATCACGTCGGTCGTGGTCATGATGGTGCGCATGGCCGGATCCTTGCGCTCGCGCTGATGAAACGGCGCCGACGCATAATGCGCCACGACCTCGGTACGCCCCGACAAGAGCGCGATCACCGCATCGGGATGCGTCATGGTGACGGTGTAGGGATCGAAGCGAAACGTCTCGGCCGCCCCGTATTTGGCGCGGGCGTACATCTGCATGACGATCGACGGGATCGAGACCTTGACCGAGGTCACCGCCATCTTGTCGCCCGCCTTGAGGTCGTCGAGCGCGCGCAGATGCTCGGCGCGCGTATTGAGATACATCGGGATCGAGCTCATGGCGGCGACGCCTCTGACCTCGATATTGCCTTTGGTGCGGTCCCACAGCGTCAGGAAGGCCGGCGGGCCGGCCGAGATGAAATCCGCCGAGCCCGACAGCAGCGCCTCGTTCATGATCGCCGGACCGCCGATATCCGACCAGTTGACCGTCACCGGGACGCCGGCCTTGGCGGCCTGCTTCTCGATCAGTCCGTATTTCTTCATCATGTGCAGCGGCAAAAATCCGAAGCCGCCGGCGCCGAGCGGCACCTTGACTTCGTTCGTCTCGGCGGTGGCGGACAGCGGCGCCAGCACCAGCGCGGCCAGCCCCACGAGCGCGATGATTTTTCTCACGATCGACCTCCGCCGTCCCGGTTCCGGGACATATACCGCCCTTGCCGCCGCGCCGGCGCTGGCGCATCCTGACGGCCATGCATCCGGCGATCAACAGCCGGAGAACGGGGAACGCACATGAGCGATCAGGGCTTTGGCCGCCGCGACTTTCTCAAGGGCGCGGTCGTGGGCGGCGCCGCCGCCGCCACCGGCATCCAGCAACCGCAGAGCGCGCAGGCCCAGCAGCCGGCCGCACCCGCCGCGCCGAGCACCGCCGCGGGTCCCGAGGGCTATGCGTTCCTCAACATCGAGGAAGCCGCCTTCGTCGAGGCCCTGGTCGACCACATGGTGCCGGCCGACGACCTCACGCAAAAGGGCACCGACCTCGGGATCAACGTCTATATCGACCGCGCGCTCGCGGGCGCCTGGGGCAAGGGCGATCGCCTCTACATGCAGGGACCGTGGAAGCGCGGCGCGCCGAGCCAGGGATACCAGCTGCCGCTCACGCCCGCGCAGCTCTACCGCGCCGGCATCGAGGACACCAATGCGTATTGCCGCAAGACCTATGGCAAGCCCTTCGACCGGCTCGAGGAGGCCCAGCGCCAGGAGGTGATGGTCGGGCTCGCCACCGGCAAGGTGAGTTTCGAGAGCGGCCTGCCGGCGCGGGTCTTCTGGTCGACGGTTTACCAGACCGTGATGGAAGGGATGTTCTCCGATCCGATCTACGGCGGAAACCGCAACAAGGCGGGCTGGCGGATGCTCGGTTTCCCGGGCGCGATCGCGGTGCATCGCGATCACATCGAGAAATATCGCGACAAGGAATTTCCCACCGATCCGGTCGGCATCGCGGACATGAGCTGAGGGGCGCGCCATGGCAACGAAACTCAAGGAAGTCGACGCCGTCATCGTCGGGCTGGGCTGGACCGGCGGGATTCTCGCCAAGGAGCTCACCGAGGCCGGCCTGAAGGTTGTGGCGCTCGAGCGCGGCGCCATGCGGTCTCCCGCCAACGACTATTCGCTGCCCAACATCCGCGACGAGCTGCGCTACGTGGCGCGCCACGACCTCATGCAGAACACCGCGCGCGACACCCTCACGATCCGCAACAATCCGTCGCAGGAAGCGCTGCCGATGCGGCGGCTCGGCTCCTTCCTGCCGGGCGAGGTGGTGGGCGGCTCGGCGGTGCATTGGAGCGGCCACACCTGGCGATGGACCGACATGGAGTTCAAGGTGCGCTCGATGTACGAGGAGCGCTACGGCAAGGCCTTCATTCCGGACGACATGACGATCCAGGACTGGGGCATCACTTACGCCGAGCTCGAGCCCTATTACGACAAGTTCGAATATACGGCGGCGATCTCCGGCAAGGCCGGCAACCTGCGCGGCGAGATCCAGCCCGGCGGCAACCCGTTCGAGGCGCCGCGCGCGCGCGACTATCCGCTGCCGCCGCTGACCCCGATCCTGGCGAGCCAGATGTTCAACGAGGCGGCCCGCAACAACGGCTATCATCCCTTCCCGCGCCCCTCCGCCAACGCGTCGCGCGCCTATACCAACCCGGACGGCTCGAAATTCGGTGCCTGCCAGTATTGCGGCTATTGCCAGCGCTTCGGCTGCGAGGCGAATGCCAAAGGCTCGCCGCACCTCACCGTGATCCCGATCGCGATGCGCAACCCCAATTTCGAGCTGCGCACCCATTCCTGGGTCACCAAGGTGCTCAAGGATTCCGACGGCAAGCGCGTCACCGGCGTCACCTACACCAACGTGCTCAACGGCGAGGAATTCGAGCAGCCCGCCGGCATGGTGCTGCTCTGCGCCTATGCGATCAACAACGTCCACCTCATGCTCTTGTCCGGGATCGGCGAGCCCTATGATCCGGTCGCCCAGAAAGGCGTCATCGGCAAGAACTACTGCTACCAGACCGGCGCGGGCGCGACGCTGTTCTTCGAAGGCCGGCGCTTCAATCCCTTCATGAATGCCGGCGGCTCGAACGACACCATGGACGACTTCAACATCAACTGGAATTTCGACCGCGGCCCGCTCGGTTTCGTCGGCGGCTACAACGTGTCGGGCGGCTTCAATACGGTGCTGCCGATCGGCTACCGGCCGGTGCCGCGCGGCACGCCCGACTGGGGCAAGGAGTGGAAGGCCGCGACCGCCAAATGGTACCAGACCGCGATGAATATCTCCGCCAGCGGCAGCGTGATGGCGAACCGCTACAACTACTTCGACCTCGATCCGACCTATCGCAACGCGTTCGGTCAGCCCTTGATGCGCATGACCTTCGACTACAAGACGAACGAGCACAAGATGGGCCAGCACGCCGCGCAGGTGGTCAACGACATCGCCAAGTCGATGAATCCGACGAAGCTCAATGCGGCGACGGCGCGCACCGACCCGTGGACCGTGGTGCCGTATCAGAGCACGCACAATACCGGCGGCACCATCATGGGCACCAATCCGCGCGCCAGCGCGCTCAACAAGTATCTGCAGAACTGGGATTTCCACAATCTGTTCGTGGTCGGCGCCAACGTGTTTCCGCACAACGCCTCCTACAATCCGACCGGCCCGGTGGGAGCACTGGCCTACTGGACCGCGGACGTGATCAAGAACCGCTACGTCAAGAATCCCGGCCCGCTGGTGCCGGCATGAGGCGCGGGTCGATGCGGGCCGCGCGATGGGTGTTCGGGCTGGGGCTGGGCCTGGCGATCGCGAGCGGCGCCGCGCGCGCCGACGGCGACGCGGCGCGCGGGGAGAAACGCTTCGAGGAATGCGCGGCGTGCCATTCGGTCGAGCGTGGCGTCAACAACGTGGGCCCGACCCTTAACGGCATCTTCACCCGCAAGGCCGGCGAGCTTCCGGACTTCCGCTATTCGCCCGCCATGAGGCGCAGCGGCATCGCGTGGTCGCCGCAGACGCTCGACAGCTTCGTGGGCGATCCGCAAAAGCTCGTGCCCGCCAACCGCATGCCCTATGCGGGCATGGCGGACGCCGGCGCGCGCGCCGACCTGATCGCCTATCTGCGCGAGGCGACGAAGTAACGGGGCGGACGTCGATCTGCCTCATCCTGAGGAGCGCGGCCGAAAGGCCGCGCGTCTCGAAGGATGGGCCACCGACAAATGCGGCGCAAGCGGCCCATGGTTCGAGACGCGCGCTTACGCGCGCTCCTCACCATGAGGGATTCGAGAAAGGCTGCCGTTCTCGCATAAACCGGAGATCGAGGATTGCGGCCGAGGCCAAGCCTCCTTCGCTATCGCCCAAGCCGCTCCCCTGCCGGACTGCTAGATTCAGGTGAGATTATTTGCGGCCCAGGCTCCCATGTCCGATGGCGTAGCTTCGCGGCTGCAGGCTTGGAGCCGACCGAGGGAGAAGATCATGGCGCGTATCCGATGCAAACGACCATTGACGATCGCAGCCGCGATGCTTGGCGTGGGGCTCGCCACATGGGGCGCGCAGGCCGTCAGGTCGCAGGCCGAGACGGCCGGCTACGGCGAGCCGCCGCAACAGGGCGACGTTCGCCTCGCCGCCGGAACGCGCGAGGACGGTCAGGCGCGGCGGCAGCCGACGCCGAGGAGCGAATTGGGCGTCGAGGTTGCGGCCCGCAAGGGTGGGACTGGAACAAAAAAAGGCACCGGCGTCGGCCAGCCGAAGACCGGGGCCGGCAGCGGCTTCGATAAGGGAAGCCAGGGCGCCCAGGGCACTGGCTTTGACAACCCGAAGGGCGGCGCGGGCAGCGGCGGCGGAACCAAGACCTTCGTCATCGATCACCCGGAGGATCCGCGCCGCTATCTGGTGCATGCGACGCTCGAGGGGCCCGAAGGGGCGGTGTTCTACCGCGGCAGCGCGCGCCTCGATCACGGCCGCGCCGAGGTGGCGCTGCCGTCCTATTTCGAGAGCCTGACGCTCACGAGCGACCGCACCGTCATCCTCACCAATATCGACGGCTTCGATCGCCTCGCGGTCGAGACCCAGCGCGACGGCAAGGTCGCAAATGGCCGCTTCGTCGTGGTCTCCGACAATCCGGACTCGGCACAGGCCTTCGATTGGGAGGTCAAGGCCGTGCGCAAGGACGTGCCGCGCCTGGTGGAGGCGCCGCTCAAGACCGAGATATCGGTCGCCGGCTTCGGCCCCTACACGTTCATCGATCGGCCGTGAAGGACGCCAGCCGACGCGGCCGCAAGTACAAGTCTAATTCTTGGTCCCTTTGTAACCATCAACCGCTCCGCAGCTCACGCCGGGCTTGCACGGGGCGCCGGACGCCGTGGTGCGCTGACTGCGATCAAACCAGATGAACGTCTTGTCACTCCCCTGATTCTTGTTGGTCTTGAGGTTCTTTTGATAGGTGAGCGCCTTCTGCCGGGCCGGCGGGTCGGGCTGCGGATTGAAGGCGTAGGCCTGCGGCATCGCCACTGCGACGCCGAGCGCCACGATGGCAAGCGTCAGTCCGCGAAAACGGCGCGTGTTCGACATGGTCTTCTCCTGTTGGTGCGACGCGACCGTCGGCATCCGTGCCGCTTCGTTCGGCGCTCTCTTGTTAGTCTCCCGGCGGCGCCGCCGGTTCAAACGCGATCTCGTCCTGTTTCGTCGCGACCGCCGGAATGCCTTCTGTTCATTTCTTTTCCGGACTCTGCACGGCCGGCAGCTTCTCTTTCTTCTGTTCGCTCTTGTATTGATTGCTCTTGTATTGGTCGCTCTTGTATTGATTGCTCTTGACTTGATTGCTCGGGCGGGGCGGACCCACCTTCCGCTTGGCGAGCTTCATCGCTCCGTTGGCGGCCTCGGCCGTGCGCTCCGGTCCTCCGATCTGCTCGGTCGGCGCCGCCGCCGATACGCCGAGGGATACGCCGAGCAGCGACACGGCAGCGAGCAGCTTGCGCGGCGCGCCAAGCGTTATGCCGCCACGTGCGCGGGGCTTATCTTGGTGTTTCATGTCTTCCTCCTGTGTGGTCGCGGATTCGCCGGCAAGGAACCTCAGGCGCAATGACGGTTTGAGCTCGGCTGCTTGCAACGATGGGTCATCTTGGCTTTCTCTACGGCTGCGCGATCATCGCGCGGCGGGCAGCGTCCCTTTGTTCTGATTGCTCTTGATGTGAATTTCATTCTTGTTCTGATTGCTCTTGTATTGATTGCTCTGGCTGGACCTGACGTCCCACCCCATGCTTTTGGTGTTCCGCGATCCTTTTTTCTGATTGCTGGCGAGCCGGTCGCTCGGCGAATTCAATCCCCACGTGTACGAGGAATCGCTGCCGGGGCTGTGCGGCGTCTTGGTCTCGGCGAGCCGGGCGGCCGCATCGGCGGACTGCAGCCCAGGCTCCGATCCGGATATCGGGTCGGCCGGCGCCGCCGCGGAAACGCCGAGGGACGCTCCCAGGAGAGACACGGCGGCGAGCAGCCTGCGCGGCTCGACCATTGGCCTGGCGCCGGTCGCGGAGCGCTTCGACGACGCGTCACGGTTTTTCATGGGGACCTCCTGTGTGGCGGGTTATCTCGCGGTAAAGAAGCGCCAGGTGCAGGCGCTTGCGGTCCTCGATGTCGTCCGGCTCGGCCATGCCGGTCGCGGCGCAATGCCCGGCAATCGCCGCGTCCATGTCGACGAGGTCGGCCGCGCATGCGGCATCCTGGGCCGGCTGGTCGGACGGTCCGCTGGGAGCGTCTTCCCCCAGCCCTTCCTGGGCGGCGCAGAACCAGCGGAAATAATCGTCGGCCGCCGTCATGAAAGCCTCGGCCTGCTGGGCCTCCAGGAATTCGCCGATCGTGCCCCGGTCGACGATCTCCCCGGCGGTTTGCGGCTCCAGCTCGAGGCGCGAGAACCATTCGGTGCCGTCGGGGAGCACGTGGCGCCCCAGCGGATAGAGCCGGCATACCAGCGGGCGGTCCGAATGGACCGTGCAGCCGGCCGGCCCGAGCAGCGCGCAGGCGCCGCCCTCGGTCTGACGCAGGCTCGTGCCGGCGCCGTCGCGCGTCCAGGCGATGCGGAACTCGCTCGTCGTCTGCCCCAGCCGGCGGGCCAGGCGGGCGACCTCGTAAGGATTGACGTGAATGTCCTTGTGGTGACAGCAGCGCGAGCAGCGCCGGCAGATATGGCCGAAGGTCTCGCCGCGCGGGTCAGGCGCAATCTCGCCGCTCCTCTCCAGGCGCGTTGGCTCGGTAACTGCCGAGACTTCCGGCATGACGATCTCCCATCATCCGATCGGGAGGCTAGCCCGCGACGGCACCGGCAGGCTTGGGCAAAACCGAACCGACCCTTGGCCAAACGCGCATACCTCTGCTATGACAACCTTGGCTTCAGAGATCTGAGGACCGGGCAGCAGGAGATTGCCCCGTGGCGGAATTGGGCGACGTTCCGACACTTCATTTATCGTCCGCCGATCCTCCCGAACGGGGGATTTCGGCTGTTGCGGACGAGTTGGCGCAGATGCCGCGGCCGGCGTGACCGCCCGGAACGCCCCATGAGCGCGCAGGCGCCGCGCGGCGGGCCCAAGCCGCCCCGCCAGGACGTGCCGACTTTCCGCGTCTCGACCGCCGATTTTCCCAAGCGCGAACGGCTGACCGCGTGGCGCGAAATTTGCGGCCGTACCGTCTGCAACCTCGACATCGATCCCATGACAGGCGATCGGTTCCGCGCCGAGGCGACCGGTTGGCGGCTCCCGGGCCTGGGCATGCTGGTTGGCGCGACCTCGGGCGTGCGGTTCACCCATTCGCGGGAATTGATCGCCGACGACGATCTCTCCTTCCTGACCGGCCCGATGCCAAAACGGACCGCCTCACAGCTCGGTCGAAATCCCATGCTCGGCCCAGGCGACGGCGTCTTGATGAACAATGCTGAGGTCGCGACCATGACGCTGCCACAGGAGACCCGCTTCCTCACCTTCCGGGTGCCGGTCGCCGCGATCGCGCCGCTCGTTCCCGATGTCGCGGCGGTTGTCGCCAAGCGCGTGCCGTCCGATTCGAAGGCGCTGCAGCTTCTCGCGCGGTATCTGGAAATCCTGCAGGACACATCGGTGCTGGCCACGCCACAGCTGCAGGACTTGGCGACGGCCCACGTCCATGATCTGCTGGCGCTGGCGCTCGGCGCGACCCACGAGGCGGGGGAGATCGCCAATGGCCGCGGCCTGCGCGCCGCCCGCCTGCAGACCATTCTCGCCGAGATCAAGGCGCACTTCGCCGAGCCCGGCTTCTCGCCCGGCGACGTGGCGCGCAGGCTCGGCGTGTCGCCGCGCTACGTACAGGACGTGCTGCACGACACCGGCGTTTCGTTCACCGAACGCGTCATGGAGCTGAAGCTGCAGAAGGCGCGCGCCATGCTGGCCGGCGTCGGCGCGCCGAAGATCATCGACGTCGCCTATGGGTGCGGCTTCGGCGACATCTCCTATTTCAACCGCTGCTTCCGCCGTCGCTTCGGTGCCGCGCCGAGCGATTTCCGCGCCGGCGGCCGTGCCGACGGCTAGGCTTTCGGCCCCACCTGAAATCGATGGCGCTGGTTACCGCGGGGCTCATCCACGGTTTACATGCGCGTGACGAATCGCCGTCTTTCTTCTCCTTCGATCTCGTCGGCATAAACGCCCCGATGGAAAACGCGATCGGCGTAACGACCTCATGGTTTCCGATGAGGCGTGGAAGTGGGCTGATCCGCACTGATAGAACCCATGAACTTTCCTTGGAGGTCGGCAATCTTCTTGTCGAGGACTTTGATTTTTTCCAAAATATCTTTAAGTCGCTTGACCGCTTTTTCCACATCCTGGAGCTGCGATTCCACTGCGGCCTTGGACCCATTTGTTCGTCCCTTCAAAAGGTCTTCAGCGGCAGCCATGTTGGCGCTCATCTCCGCCTGCGCCTGCTTCAGTTCTGGCGGCGCAGAGGATTTCAAAGGTGGATATTTTGCTGTTTTGAGCTTGATCACTTTGTATTCGTCACTAAGCTGCTGAAATTGTTTGACGAGCGCGGCGTCCGGCGCTGCCCCTTTCTGGTCGCTCTTCGACCTTGCGGATTCCTCCGCCTTCGCCTGCCCGATTCTCTTATCGGCGTACGCGAACTTATCGCTCTCAAGCGTCCTCGAAGACTCACCGGGTGGTCTTTCAATCTTCCCGATTGTCTCCATCTTGATCTTCGGCGCCGGGTTCAACGCTTGGCCGGGGGATGCCGCCATTCCTAGGCTGTTGGGGCTGAAGGCCGCCAACAAGCCAAGTCGCACCGATGAAACATATCGTGCCGTCAATGTGTTCGGCATGACCGTGCGCTCCCTCCCGGCTGTTGGGGACAATAATGGTCCGATCAGCAGCGCGCCCGACCGTGACAGTTGTGTCGTTGCGCCTGCGGGATTTTCGGCGCTTGCTGCATCTGTTTTTTCTGGGTCTTGGTGACGCCCTCCATATGACCCACCGTCGAGGTCCCTCCCGCCGTCGTCATGGAGTCGCCGGCGGTCGTCGACGTCGATCGTTGCGCCAGCCTGAGCTCGCGGGCCGCGGCTTGGGGCGAGCCGGCGATCGCCATCATGGCGGCGCCGGCCGCAAGACCTCCCGCGAGCAGCAGGCCGCGCGCGAGCTTCGGCATCGTCCTTCTCCCTCGATCCGGTCGCGCGTGGTTCCCCCGCGGCGTCTCGACTATTTACAATGCAGCATTTTGAATTGCGACATGAGCGACTGCACCTGCCCGCCGGAAAGTCCGGGGTTTTGCATCTCGGCTTTGAGCTGCGCGCATTGGGCTTTCACATACTGCTGCCGCTCAAACCCTTTTATGGCCTGCTTCTGCGAGCCTGCCTGCGCCTTGTCGGGAGGCCTCTTCGTCGTATCGACATACGTGCCGTTGACCCCAAATTTACCGGGGTCCTTCGCTCGCGCCAGGTCGCTCGCGGCGAGCGCCGCAATCATGCAGAAACCCAGAGCGCCGAGTTGTCGGGCAGGCAGGCGTCGCATGAACATTTTCGACATCGGGCCGCGCTCCTTCGGGGCTGGCGTTGATCGCAATGCCTAGGAGGCCACAATTACCTCTTGGCGTCTTGGCTTGTGGCGTACTCGCCTCTTGGACTCCGGCGCATTCGGGCGGCTCCCATCATATGACCGGCGATGGCCAGCAGCGCCGCGGATTGAAGGCCAGCCCCCAATAGCGCGACCCATAGAGCCGCGACCCGAAATAAGCCGTGACCTGCGGCCGGCCGTCTCGGCGTTGAAACGCCAGATAGGTATGCAGGCCGCGCTCACCCTCGAGCGGGCCGTCCGCCATCGCCGCAACGCCGTCCGAATAGGCGTCGGCCGCGATCCCGCTGGCCGCCAGGAAGCCGCGGATGCGCTCATGCGCGATCGCGTCGTTGGCCGCATAGGGAAAGAGCGGCAGGTAAAGCACCGCGTGGTGCGGCCGGTCGGGCTCCGCGCCACCCAGATGGTAGGAGGCGAAGATCGGGCGCCGCGAGAGCGGATCATCGCGGTCTGCGATGGCCCGGCAAAAGCCGGACCAGTCTCCCGGCCGGATGCCGGCGACCGCGCCGCGCTTTTCGAGCGCATCGAGGGTGGCGTCGTGATGCCGGATATAGACCTTGAGGCGGGCGTCGGGCCCGGCCGTGAGGTCGAGCGACAGGTGGGAGAAAATGTCGTCGCCGCCGCGCAGGGCCGCGATGGCCGGCCAGGTCGCCGAAAAGCCGAGGCGCGAGAGCGCCTCGCGCATGACCGCATCCGCCTGCCCGCTCCCCTGCGCGTAAGGGCACAGATAGATTTTGACGAGCGGCGGGCCGTCGCGGCGGAAATCGATCCCGTGCCACATCGCCCAGGCGGCGGCCGGATCGCTCGGCACGAACAGGTCCTCGATCCGGCGGAACCGGCCGAGGTCGGCAAGGTGGCGGCCGGCCAGCCATTCGTTGAGCCTCATTCCGGCATGCCAGTAGGTCGCCGGACAGGCCGGGTCGTCCTGCGCCTCGACCAGGATGCGGATGTTGGGCGGGCCCGCGCCGAGAACGACCGAGAATTCGAACGGCGTGCAGTCGTCGGTCACGCCCGACCACCGCGGCGGCAATCGCGCGTCGCGATCGCGGCACAGGCCCGCAAGCTCGCCGAACAGGCCGACCACCTGCGGCTTGCGATCCGCGGCGCCGACCGCGTCGCACAGCGCCGCCAGCTTGTGGGCGCCGCGCGCGAAAGCGGTTCGGCCTTTTGGTGGTTCGCCCGGCATCCCGACCTCAATCCGCGATCGGCACGACATTGGCGTTCAGGCGAAAGCGGTTGTGCGGATCATAGCGCGCCTTGAGCCGCCCGATCCGCTCGTAGTTGGGCCCAAAGGCGTCCGGGATCCGCGACGTCTCCTCGGCGTCCAGCATGCTGGCATAAACCGGTCGGCCCGCCTCGGCGAAATGCGCAAAGGTGCTGTCGACCCAGGCGCGCGCCGCCGCCGCCTCGGCCGGGCTGCCCCAATCGGCCACGAAGGTGGTCTCATAGGCGCTGGAGCGATGCGGAAAGGCGGTCGCGGTCGCGGGAATTCGCGCGGCTGCGCCGTGCCGTCGGTGAAGCAGCGTCAGGAAGGTGCCGCTGCTCGGCGCCGGCGGCGCGCTCATGATCGCGATCGTGCGATCGTCGAGATCGCGGAACTGCGTGCTGCGCTGATAGTAGGAACGGTCCGCCGGCCAGGCGCCGCCCGCCATGAAGGCTTGCGCGTAGCGGGCCGGCGCCAGCGTGTTCGTCGCCGGCTCGGCGAAGCGGCCGAGTGGCGCCAATAGCGCCCGGCCCTCGTCGGCGTCCCCGCTCCAGAAGCCCGAGACGATCGACAAGGGTCCCGACGGGGTGTTGAGCAGCCAGGCTTCCAGCCCCAAGGCATCGGGCGCCTCGTTGCAGCAATCGCGAAACAGCCGCAAAGCCGGTTCGTGTTGTCCGTGGAGCACGACGGCGCCGCCATAGCCTTGCGCCGGCATGCGGGTGAGGAAAGTCAGCCGCGTGACGACGCCGAAATTGGCGCCGGCGCCACGCAGCGCCCAGAACAGGTCCGGCTCGCCGTCGAGCGAGGCGACCGTTCGGCGGCCGTCCGCCAGCACCAGCTCGGCGCGGATCAGGCTGTCGCAGGTCAGTCCGGCGGCGCCGTTGAGAAAGCCGAGCCCGCCGCCCAGCGCCAGCCCGGCCACGCCGACATCCGCGCAGGTTCCCAGCGGCAGCGCCATGTCGTGCGCGTCGAGCGCCGCCGCCAGCGCGCCGCTGGTCACCCCGGCGCCGACCGAGACGACCCCATCCGAATAGATCTCGATCGCGTTCAGCCGGCGCAGATCGATCACCAGGCCGCCGTCGCACGACGACCAGCCCGCCATGCTGTGGCCGCCCGACCGGACCGCGACCGCAAGGTCGTTGCGCGCCGCATGGTCGAGCGCCGCGGCGACGTCCTCGGCGTCGGCCACCCGCACCACCACCGCGGGCCGGCGATCGAAGCGGTTGTTCCAGATCCGGCGCGCCGCGTCGTAGTCGGCATGGTCCGGCGCCATCACGTCGCCGCGGATGCGGGCCGCCAAGGACGCGTGCGGGGCACCGGAACGCCCGAAATGCCCGCGCGCAAGGCCGGAAATACGCCCAAGCCCCCGCCCAAGCTTGCGCCTGTCCTGCATGGTGATAGCCCGGGCTCCGATGATCCCGCCCCTCTCTATCACGCCGGATGCGGGCGCCCAAAAAGCTGCCGACTCGATGCCGCGAGTGCGCATTTGTCCAAGTCCGGTTCGGCGCATGCCAAGACGGCATCATGGTTCCCTGGCAAACTGGGATGCTGGAAGCTGCCAAATGTTCGGCTCGATCGGCGCTTGGCGGGACAATACCTAGGAGGGCGTAATCATGCCGCGGATTTTCAACGGTCACCTGGCGTTGATCGGTCTCGGGCTGCTGGCTGCGACATCGCCTGCCGCGGCCACCACGACGACGCCGGATGACGCGCCCGCCATCGGCAAGGCAACACGCTGGCTGCAGCTTGCCATCGAGACCACGCCGAAAACCACGCCAACGCCGACAATCAAACGGATGGACCTGCAGAGACGGGACCTGCCCAAAAAGACGGGCGGGCCGTCCGGACCTTCGAACAATAAACCTCCTGTTCGTCGGCAAGGACACTGAATTGAAAATCGCTCGCTCCGCCGGTTTGGCGGTCTGCGGCGATCGCGGATTCAGGCCCGAGCCGGCATCGAGCGCCCCCCGATCAGCGCTTCAATGCGGCCAGTGCGCGTTTGTCCAAGTGCCGGTGCGGTCCACGCCAAGACCCTTGCGCCGTTCCATGGCAAATCAGATGATCGAAGCTGCCGGTTTTGGCTCGATCGGTCTTGATCGGTCTTGGACGGCTGGCAAAAAGGATCAGGAGCTCGCCATCATGTCGCGCAAACTCAACGGTCACCTGGCGGTGGTCAGTCTCGGATTGCTGGCGGCCACCGCGCCATTCGACCGCGCGGCGGCGACGCAGGACGGTCCGCCGACCGTCTCGCCGGCGGCCCGCTGGCTGCAGCTCGCGATCGACCAGACGCCGAAAACCACCCCCGCACCGAAAGTGAAAAAGCTCGACGTGCCGAAACGGAACCCGCCCAGGCAGCCGACAGCGGGTGCGCCGGCTGTACCTTCGGAAAAAACCAACCCTCCGAAAAAAACCGATCTCACCCCGCCGGACCCGAACAAAAAACCCGTCGACCAGACGACCAACGTGAAGCTCGTGGCGGTCACGGATCAGAAATTCGGCCCCCTCAGGGTCACGCCAGCAGCCAAGGCCGCCTATCTGGCGCTGCCATCTGCGGCGCGGGCGCAACTCAGTGATCCCAAAGGCGGCGCGCAGGTTTCGGAAGCCGCTTTGCAGCAGATGGCGGCTCACTACCGGGGTTTTAAACCGCCCAAGGCTCTCCTGCCCAAGGGCACACCCTGCGGCCCGCCTGGCACTGCCGGCAGTGTGTTTGTAGCCGATGGGAATGGTAACTGCACTTTTGGTTCTCCGGGAATCTGGTAGCCAGGGTGCAGATATGGCGGTCTTTTTTCGCTGCGGGCTCGTCGTCGCTAAGAGGTGAGCCGCCATGTCGATAACAGCCCTCGAGGAGTCGCAGACGGACGGCGCCGTTGATAACGCAGAGACGATTTCAGGGCTTGTGCGCGATCACCTGAAGACCGCCATCGCGTCGGTCGGCACCTGGGTTTCCGCTTTTTCGGAAGAGGCGCTCACCCGATTGGGGCAGCCCGACACCCAGCGCGAGGTCGGCCAGCTTGCCTTCATCGACGGCTATCACCGCATCCGCCAGACCTCGCCCTTGATCCTGGCCGCCATCCAGAGTCTCGATCGCGGCCGCGACCACGACAATGCAAAATTCTGGGTCCACCACCTCGATGAGGAATATGGACACGATGCCGCCATGCGCCGCGACATCGTGGCGATGATCGCCGACGAGAGCGAGGCGACGCGTATCCTGGACGCCACCGCGATCACGCCGCCGAGCGCCGCAATGATCGGGTTCTTCGACTATCAGGTCCGGCACGGCAACCCACACCTGCTCATCGTGCTGCGGCTGTTTCTGGAAACCGTCATGGCCGAGCTCGATGACGGCCAGGCGGCGGCCGTCCACGAGCTTTTGCCCGGCGGCAGCGAGGTGATCCGGCTGCACCGCGATGCCGACCAGGACCATGTCGGGGAGTGCTATGATTACGTCGACCGGAATTTCACCGAGAGCGAGCTCCCGACCCTGATCTGGGCGGTCGACTTCATCGCGCTTTGCCTCAACGAAGGAAATTCCTGGATCTCCGCCCAGGTGCTCGGACGCGCGTCCGCTTGAGCGCGGATGCCGGATCGGTTTCCGTCCTGGACGAAGCCGGAACCGCTATGGCCGCAGATAGGCGTAGCCCTGCTGCTGCAGCTCGGTGATGAGCACCACGCCGCCCTTTTCGGCGACCGCGAAGCCCGGCAGCAGATCCCTGAGCGTGACGTTCTGGCCG
>DATBBS010000451.1:0-6819 GCA_036270895.1 Xanthobacteraceae bacterium | reverse complement strand
CACCTCGATGGGCACGTTCATGACCGCGCAGCTCCAGGCCAAGCTGGCCGAGCAGCAGCATGGCGACACCCTCAATGCGCTGCTCGGCAATCCCGACCTGCCGATCGAGCAGTTCCCCGCCTATGCGCAGGCCAAGGCCGCCCTCGACCAGGCGCAACGCGATCTCGACCACACCGTGCTGCGCGCCCCGATCGCCGGGACGGCGACGCAGGTGGACGGCATCCAGCTCGGCCGTTTCGTGGCGGCCGGAACGCCGCTGTTCAGCGTCGTCGACGCCAGCGCGCCCTGGGTCGACGCCAACCCGAAGGAGACCGACCTCACCTATTTGAAAATTGGCCAGCCGGTGACCATCGACGTCGACACCTTCCCGGACCATCCCTTCCACGGCAAGGTCGCCTCGGTGAGTCCCGGCACCGGCGCCCAGTTCGCGATCCTTCCGCCGCAAAACGCCAGCGGCAACTGGGTGAAGGTGGTGCAGCGCGTGCCGGTCCGCATCGCCTTCGACCCCGGCGAGGACGTGAGCGGGCTGCGCTCCGGCATGAGCGTGACGGTCGATATCGACACCGGCCACCGCCGCTCGCTCGGAACGCTGCTCGGCCTGCGGGCAAACGCCAAGAGCGAGTAACCATGAGCGCGGCGACCAACGAGCGCAGCGCGACCTTCACCCGCGCCATGCTCACGGTCTGCGCCATGTCGGCGACCGTGATGCAGGCGCTCGACACCACGATCGCCAACGTGGCGCTGCCCTATATGCAGGGCAGCCTCGGCGCGTCCCAGGACCAGATCAACTGGGTGCTCACCTCCTACATCGTGGCGGCGGCCGTGCTCACCTCGCCGATCGGCTGGATCTCCGACCGGATCGGCCGCAAGAGGCTGTTCATCATCTGCGTCGCCGGCTTCACCTTCGCGTCGCTCCTGTGCGGCATCGCCCAGAGCATCGAGCAGATGGTGCTGTTTCGCCTGCTGCAAGGCAGCTTCGGGGCCGCGCTGGTGCCGCTGTCGCAGACCGTCATGCTCGACATCTATCCGCCCGAGCAGCGCGGCACCGCGATGTCGATCTGGGGCATCGGCGTGATGCTCGGGCCGATCATGGGGCCGATCCTGGGCGGCTGGCTGACCGACAATTACAGCTGGCACTGGGTCTTCCTGGTGAACCTGCCGGTCGGCGTCGTCACCCTGGCGGGCCTCGTGATGTACATGACCGATGCGCCCGCGCAGGCGAAGCTGCGCTTCGACTGGCTCGGCTTCCTCGCGCTCAGCATCGGCATCGGATCGCTGCAGCTCATGCTCGACCGCGGCGAGCAGCTCGACTAGTTCCAATCCAGCGAGGTCATCGCCGAGGCGATCATCTCGGCGGCCGGCTTCTACGTGTTCTTCGCGCACAGCTTCACGACGAACAATCCTTTCGTGGACTTCGCCATGTTCCGCGACCGCAACTATGCGGGCGCCGTGACCTTCATGTTCGTGGTCGGCGTGATCCTCTACTCGACGCTGGCGCTGTCGACGCCCTTCATCCAGGGCATCATGGGCTATCCGATCGTGGCGGCCGGCGTGCTGCTCGCCACCCGCGGCGTCGGCACCCTGGTGGGCATGATCGCGGTCGGCCGCCTCATGAAGATCCTCGAGGCGCGCACGCTCATCTTCATCGGCACCGGGCTGATCGCCTTCTCGCTCTACCAGATGACCGGCTTCACCGAGCAGACCAGCGCCCATACGGTGACCCTCATGGGCATCATCCAGGGTTTCGGGCTCGGCCTCGTCTTCGTGCCGCTGAGCGCCGTGGCCTTCATCACGCTGCCGGGCCATCTGCGCACCAACGGAACCGCCATGCTCACCCTGTTGCGCAACATCGGCAGCTCGATCGGCATCTCGGTGGTCACCGCCATGCTGATCAGCAAGAGCGCCATGTTCCACAGTCAGCTCGTCGAGAGCATCACGCCGTTCAACGACGCCCTGAAGGCGCCGGACGTCGTGGCGCATCTCGACGCCGGCTCGTCCGGCGGGCTCGCCACGCTCAACGAGATGGTGACGCAGCAGGCCTCCATCATGGCCTATGCCAACGACTACAAGATGCTGTTCTGCGTCTGCGTCGCGATGATGCCGCTGGTGTTCCTGCTCGGCTCGACCCGCAAGGCAGCGGCGGGGGCGCAGGCGGTGCATGCGCTGGATTAGGGTGGAAGGCCACGAAGGCGCGCGTGACCGTTCCCCGGTTTCCCGCGATACCAGCGTGGCCTGATGCGCCGTCGAGCGCATGAATTGACAATCCGGCGGACGAAACATCAATCCAGAGAGCCACGCGTGCGATTAGGGTCGCCAAGGCGGATTCACGTCGCCACGCGTCAATGCGCTCAAGCGACGTTGATCGACACGGCACACGGGAGTTGTCGATGACGTACAAAATAAATGTCAACGGCGTCGATCACACCGTCGATGTCGATGGCGACACCCCTCTGCTCTGGGTGTTGCGCGACGTGCTCGGCATGACCGGCACGAAGTTCGGCTGCGGCATGGCGCTCTGCGGCGCCTGCACGGTGCATGTCGACGGTGCCCCGGCCCGTTCCTGCGTCACCTCCGTCGACAGCATCGGCACCTCCACGATCACGACGATCGAGGCGATCGGCGCGACGCCGGCCGGCGCCAGGATCCAGAAGGCCTGGCTCGACGGCGAGGTCCCTCAATGCGGCTACTGCCAGTCGGGCCAGATCATGTCCGCGTCGGCGCTGCTCGCCAGCAACCCGCGTCCGACGGATTCCGATATCAACGACGCGATGTCCGGCAACATCTGCCGCTGCGGGACCTATGTGCGCATTCGCGAAGCGATCAAGCAGGCCGCCCGATCGGGCGCACAGGGAGGCTGACCATGATCGTCGATCACCTCGCTTCCCGGGCGACGGGCGCCCGCCGATCGCCGGCAACGAAGGCTCTCTCCCGGCGCGGATTCCTGCAGGCCGGAGCGGCCGCGGGCGGTGGCCTGATGCTGAGCCTGAACCTGCCCTTCGCAGACCGCGACGCGCAAGCCGCCGAGGGATTCGCCCCCAACGCCTTTGTCCGCGTCGGAACCGACGGGCAGATCGTCCTGACCATGCCCTATGTGGAGATGGGCCAGGGCACCTACACCGCGATCCCGATGCTGATCGCCGAGGAGCTGGAGGTCGACCTGAAGCAGGTGCGGCTGGAACATGCGCCGCCCAACGAAAAGCTCTACGCCAACCCCTTGTTGGGGGTGCAGGCCACCGGCAATTCCAACGCCATACGTGGCGCGTGGCAGCCGCTCCGCCAAGCCGGTGCGACGGCCAGAACCATGCTGGTGGCGGCGGCGGCCAAGCGCTGGAATGTCGAGCCGGCATCCTGCCGCGCGCAAAGCGGTGCCGTGCTTCACACGCCGAGCGGAAGAAGCATCACCTATGGCGAGCTCGCCGCCGACGCTGCCCGCATGCCTGTCCCCGACAATGTGGTGCTCAAGCGGCCGGAGGATTTTCGGCTCATCGGCACCCCGGCCAAGCGCCTGGACACGCCCTCGAAGGTGAACGGAACCGCGCTCTACGGCATCGACGTGCGGCCGCCCGGTGTGAAGATCGCGACCCTGGCGCAATCGCCGGTCTTCGGCGGCCGGGTGAAGAGCGTGGACGACGCGGCCGCCAAGGCCGTCAAGGGCGTGCGGCAGATCGTGCGGCTCGACGACGCCGTCGCGGTCGTGGCCGACCATATGGGGGCCGCGAAGAAAGGCCTGGCGGCCCTGCGGATCGAATGGGACGACGGTCCGCACGCCAGGCTCACGACGCAAGATATCGCCGGCGAGCTCGAAAAGGCGACGATTGATCCCGGCGTGGTGGCGCAGAATATCGGCGATGTCGACGCCGCCATGGCGGGCGCCGCCACCAAGCTCGAAGCGATCTACCAGGTCCCGTTCCTGGCGCACGCCACGATGGAGCCGATGAACTGCACGATTCACGTCCGCCCCGACGGCTGCGAGATCTGGGTCGGCAACCAGGCCATCGCGCGCGCCCAGGCGGCGGCCGCAAAGGTCACCGGCCTGCCGTTGGACAAGGTCGTGGTGCACAACCATCTGATCGGCGGCGGCTTCGGACGCCGCCTCGAAAGCGACGGCATCGCGCGCGCCGCCGAGATCGCCAGGCAGGTCGACGGCCCCGTGAAAGTCGTGTGGACCCGCGAGGAGGACATCCAGCACGACATGTACCGGCCCTATTTCTTCGACCGGATGTCGGCCGGTCTCGACCGCAACGGAACGCCGATCGCCTGGAACCATCGCTTCGCGGGCTCCTCGGTCATCGCGCGGTGGCTCCCGCCGGGATTCAAGGACGGTCTCGACCCCGACACGACCGAAGGCGCGATCGATCTGGTCTACGGGCTGCCGAATTTCCACGTCGAGTATCTGCGGGTGGAGCCGCCGGGCATTCCGACCGCCTTCTGGCGCAGCGTCGGGCCGTCGCACAACGTCTTCGTGACCGAAAGCTTTATGGACGAGCTGGCGGCGGCCGCGAAGCAGGATCCGGTCGCGTATCGGCGCGCGCTCCTCGACAAGTCGCCCCGCGCCAAGGCGGTTCTCGATCTTGCGGCCGAGAAGGCCGGCTGGGGACAGCCGCTGCCCCAGGGCCACGGCCGCGGCGTCTCCCTCCAGTTCGCCTTCGCGACCTACATGGCGCAGGTCGCCGACGTCGAGGTGTCGAAGGACGGCGCGGTGCGGGTCCGCCGCGTCGTCTGCGCGGTCGATTGCGGCATCCCGGTCAACCCCGACACGATCCGGGCGCAGATCCAGAGCGCGATCAATTTCGGCATCACGGCGGCGCTCTACGGCAACATCACGCTCAAGAATGGCCGCGTCGAGCAGAGCAATTTCGACAGCTACCAGATGCTGCGCATCGACGAGGCGCCGGCCATCGAGGTGCACATCGTCCAGAGCCCGGAGCCGCCGGGCGGCATGGGCGAGGCCGGCACCTCGGCCATCGTCCCCGCGGTCTCCAACGCGATCTTTGCGGCAACCGGCAAGCGCCTGCGCAGCCTGCCGGTCGACGCGGCCGCGTTGAAGCAGCGGGCGTGACCGAGAAGCCGATCTCCGCTTCGGAAGCCATGAAGGCCGTAAGACCCTCATCCAAAGGAGGAATCCTTTTGACGATGACCTGACGTTGCGTTGACCCCGCCCTCCTTACTGTCGGCGCATCGACAACAAGGCAGTAGGAGGAAATCATGCGTGCACTGGTTGCCGCTCTTGCGGCTGTCACCATGGCGACAGCCTTCGTGGGTTCGGCTGACGCCGCCGCTGCGAGACCAGACCGCGCCGCGTGTCACCGAATGGTCAGCCAAGATCCCACCAAGATGGTCAACGGCCATCGAACCCGATCGTATGGGCCGGCGATCCGGCGGTGCATGACGGGCCAATCGGTCTGATTCACCGCGTCGATCCCGGCGCCAGAAACTCCGCCCGCGCCTGCGCGGTGTGCTCGCCCAACGCCGGCACCGCTCCGTAGCGGCGCTGCGCGCCGGCGCGCAGCGGCGCCGGCGCCGGGTAGGACACCGGGCCCGACGGCGAGCCCACGGTGATGCGCCGCAGGTGCGGATGGGTGCGCAGGATTTCCGGATCGCTGACGCGGCCGAAGGCGATATCGGCCTTTGCCAGGCGCGCGGTCAGCTCGTCCACCGGCATCGCGGCGAAGGCGGCGGCAACGCGGCCATCGGTCTGCGACCGGCGCTTCACGCGTTCCAGATTGGTGGCGAAATCCGGGTCGGCGGCGAGCGCGACGTCACGCATGACGTCGCGCGCCAGGATGACCCATTCGCGGTCGTTCTGGATCGAGATCAACACATCCGCACCGTCCCTGGATTTGAACACCCCATAGGGCGAGATCGACGGATGGGCGAGGCCGACGCGCTCCGGCGTCTGGCCGCCCTCGTGCTGCAGCAGCGGCACCGTCATCCAATCCGCCATGGCGTCGAACATGGAGACGGAAATCTCCGCGCCCTCCTGGCTGGCGCTCCGCGCCAGCAGCGCCTCCAGGATCGCCTCATAGGCATTCATCCCGGTCGCGACATCGACCACCGACACGCCCACGCGAGCGGGCGCCTCCGGGCCGCCGGTGACCGAGGCGAGTCCCGACTCGGCCTGGATCAAGAGGTCGTAGGCCTTGCGCTGCGCATAGGGACCGCTCTCGCCATAGCCGGAGATCGAGCAGGCGATCAGCCGCGGATAGGCGGCGCGCAGGCGATCGATCGCAAAGCCGAGCCTGCCGATCGCGCCGGGCTTCAGGTTCTGCACGAAGACGTCGGCGCGCGCGATCATGGCTTCCAGCAGCGCCTTGTCGTCCGGCCGGGCGAGATCGAGCACGACCGATTGCTTGCCGCGGTTGAGCCAGACGAAATAGGCGCTTTCGCCATGCACCAGCGAATCATAGCCGCGGGCGAAATCGCCCTCGGGGCGCTCGATCTTGATGACGCGCGCGCCGGCGTCGGCGAGCCGGCAGGTGCACATCGGCGCGGCGACCGCTTGCTCCAGCGCGACGACCAGGATGCCGGCCAGCGGTGTCGACATCAGAGCACGTCCCGTTCCTGCGGAATCGGGCCGCGCTCTGATTTCATGCGTTGGCGCATGTCCTTGTCGGCGAACCGGTGGCCACTTCGCCGGGACATGCGCTAGTAGGAGCGCGGCAGCCCGAGCACATGCTCGGCGAGATAGGACAGGATCATGTTGGTCGAGATCGGCGCCACCTGATAGAGCCGGGTCTCGCGGAACTTGCGCTCGATGTCGAATTCCTCGGCGAAGCCGAAGCCGCCATGGGTCTGCACGCACATGTCGGCGGCCGCCCA
>DATBBS010000450.1:0-14678 GCA_036270895.1 Xanthobacteraceae bacterium | reverse complement strand
ATCGAGATCTATGTGCGCAACAAGCGGCCGGCCGACATGACGGCGTTCCGGCCCGAGCGCACGGTCCTTTATGTGCATGGCGCCACCTATCCGGCCTCGACCTCCTTCGATCTCGCGCTCGACGGCTTCTCGTGGATGGATTACCTGGCGGCGCGCGGCTACGACGTCTATCTGCTCGACGTGCGCGGCTACGGGCGCTCGACCCGGCCGCCCGAGATGGCGCAGGCGGCGGACACAAATCCGCCGATCGTGCGCGGCGACACCGCCGTCAAGGATATCGGGGCGGTGGTCGACTTTATTCTGAAGCGCCGCGCCATCCCGCGCCTCAACCTGATCGGCTGGTCGTGGGGCACCGTGCTGATGGCGACCTACACGACGCAGAACGCCGCCAAGGTCGAGCGGCTGGTGCTCTACGCGCCCGGCTGGATCCGCCAGACCGCCTCGCTGGTGCAGACCGCGCCTGGCCCGCTCGGCGCCTACCGCACCGCCACCCGCGAGCAGGCGATGACGCGCTGGATGACGGGCGTGCCCGAGGACAAGAAAGCGACGCTCATTCCAGCCGGCTGGTTCGACGCCTGGGCGGACGCCACCTGGGCGAGTGACCCGGTCGGCGCGAAGCAGAATCCACCGGTGATCCGCGCCCCCAACGGCGTGGTGGCCGACACCGCCGACTATTGGTCCGCCGGAAAACCCTACTGGGATCCGGCCAAGATCACCGTGCCGACGCTGCTGGTGCAGGCCGAATGGGACCGCGACCTGCCGCCCTACATGGCGCAGACGCTGTTTCCGCTGCTCGTCAATTCGCCCGGCAAGCGCTACGTGATGCTGGCCGAGGGCACCCACACCATCATCATGGAAAAGAACCGGCTGGAGCTGTTCCGCGCCGTGCAGGCGTTTTTGGACGAAGAGGGGAGGTCGTAACGAACGGGCGAATGGCGGAAATTTTCCAGCGCCCATGTTCGGCCCCATTTTCGACCGTGAGCCGGTGTCCACTGGCCCGGAACGTGCTTTATGCTTTCGGGTAACGCGTTAGGACCGTCATGACGCCATACCTCCGCCTCACCCGACGCGCGCTCGCCGCGATGGTATGGTGTCTCGCCGCGCTCGCGTCGGCGGGCGCGCAGGAACGCGCTACCGCGCCCAGCACGGCCGCCCCACCGCTGCGCATCGAGGCCGTCACGGCCCGCAACGGGATGGTGGTGGCGCAGGAAAAGCGCGCGAGCCGCATCGGGGTCGAGATTCTGGAAAAAGGCGGCAACGCGATCGACGCCGCGGTCGCGGTCGGCTTTGCGCTCGCCGTGACGTTGCCGAAGGCCGGCAATCTCGGCGGCGGCGGGCTCATGCTGGTGCATCTGGCGGAGCACAACGAGGACGTGGCGATCGACTATCGCGAGACGGCGCCGCGCGACACACCGCCGGACGTCTTTCTCGACCCGAACGGCGCGGCCGATCCGGCGAAATCGCGCGAGAGCGGGCTCGGCGTCGGTGTGCCGGGCACGGTCGCAGGCCTTGCGGTCGCGCTCGATCGCTACGGCTCGGGCAAGTTCACGCTGGCCGACTTGATCGCGCCGGCGCTCGCGCTCGCGCGCGACGGCATCCCGATCGAAGACGACCTGGTCGACTCGCTCCTGCTGGCGCAGCCGCGGCTGGCGCGCTGGCCGTCCTCGGCGCGCATCTTCCTGAAAGCCGACGGCACCGCGCTCGGGCCGGGCGACCGGCTGGTCCAGGCCGACCTGGCGGCATCGCTCGAGGCGATCGCGCGCGACGGCGCGCGCGCCTTCTATACCGGCCCGATCGCCGACCAGATCGTGGCGGCGGTGCGCGGGGCGGGCGGGCGGA
Organism: Xanthobacteraceae bacterium; assembly: GCA_036270895.1. Lineage (GTDB taxonomy): Bacteria > Pseudomonadota > Alphaproteobacteria > Rhizobiales > Xanthobacteraceae > JAVDCA01. The sequence goes on along the minus strand of DATBBS010000450.1, from coordinate 12,839 downwards.
TGACGCGCGGCGACCTCGAAGGCTACGCCCCGATGCTGCGCGAGCCGGTGCGCGACACCTATCGGGGCTACGAAATCGTGTCCATGCCGCCGCCCTCGTCGGGCGGCGTGCATCTGATCGAGATGCTCAACATCCTGGAAGGGTTCCCGCCGCAGGAGGTCGCGTCCGCATCCCCGGCGACCCTTCATCTGATGATCGAGGCGATGAAGCTCGCCTATGCGGACCGTGCCGAATATCTCGGCGACAGCGACGCGGTCGACGTGCCGATCGAACACCTGACGTCGAAAGACTATGCGGCGACTTTGCGCGCCGGCATCGACCCCAAGAAGGCGCGACTCTCCGTCGACATCCGGGCCGGCGAAGCGCCGGCGAGCAGCGGCGGCAACACCACCCATGTGTCGATCGTCGACCGCGACGGCAATGCGGTCGCCAACACGACGTCGCTCAACTTCAACTACGGGCTCGGTCTCGTGGCCGGCGAGAGCGGCATCCTGCTCAACAACACGCTCGACGATTTCGCCGCCAAGCCCGGCGCCCCCAATGCGTTTGGGCTCACCGGCGGGGCCGCCAACGCCCCCGGGCCGAACAAGCGCCCGCTGTCCTCGATGACGCCGACGATCGTGCTCAAGGACGGGGCGCCCGCCTTCGTGACCGGCGCGCCCGGCGGCAGCCGCATCATCACGTCGGTTCTGCAGGTGCTGGTGAACGCGATCGACTTCAAGAAGCCGATCGCCGAGGCGGTCGCGGCGCCGCGCGTGCATCACCAATGGCTGCCCGACGAGGTGGTGGTCGAGCGCACGCTGGCGGCCGATACCGTGCGGGCGCTGACGGCGCGCGGCCACAAGGTGCGGGTCGGCCCGACCTCGGGCTCCGCCAACTCGATCGCGGTCACGCCCGCCGGGCTGGTCGGCGCCGCCGACACGCGTGCGAAGGGCGCGCTGGCGGCGGGCTACTGAAGTCTACGCGGCAGCTTCCGAATTTCAGAAGGCCGAGAACCTGACGCTCTTGCGCTTCGGCGTGTCGGGCAGCGCGCAGATGCGCGGGCGGCGCGAACCTGATATCAGACGGCACAGTCGATCGAACCCGCCCTCCGACCTGGTCCGCACCCCGACATGGCCCGATCCGTCCGCGCTCCCGGAGTTATCGCCGTCGCGGCCGCCGTGCTGATGCTGGCGGGCGCGGACGCGCAGGCGAAAGATCAGGGTTCGCCATCTTTTTTCGAGCAGTTCCTTCGCTCGCTGGCGGGGCCGGTGACCGAAGGCCCGCCGGCGAGGCACCGGCACGCTCGCCGTGATGGCTCCGGCATTCGCCGGCAGCCCACGGCGAGGACGCATATCGAGCGACGCGCGATCCCAGCGGCCACGCGGACCGCAACCGCACCCGCGCCCGAGGGCGTCTCCCGCGTTCTGGTTCTCAGCCCCAAGGCGGCGGCGAGCTCCGAGACCACCCATTCGGCGCTGGTCGTGACGCGCAAGCGCTACCACGGCAATCTCTCGTTTGCGGGACGCGTGCAGACCGTCCGGCAGCTGCGCACCGGGTCGGCCCCCAATCCGTGGGAATGCGCCTGGGTGGTATGGAATTTTCAGGACGCCGAGCACTTCTATTATCTGGCCATCAAGCCGAACGGCTGGGAGCTCGGAAAGCGCGACCCCGCCTACCCGGGCGGGCAGAGGTTCCTCGCCTCCGGGCACAGCGACTATCCGCTCGGGGTCTGGCACCGCTTCGTGGTGACGCAAGAGGGCGGACGCATCACGGTCGATGTGAACGGAACGAAGGTCGCGTCCTACCACGACATCGAACGGACCTACGTCGGCGGTGCGCTCGGATTCTATGCCGAGGATGCCGAGGTGCAGATCGGCGACATCACGGCGCCGTTCGCCGAGAATTTCGACGCCTATCCGCCGCAGACGATCAAGGTCGACGGCCACGTGATGAAGAGCTGGATCGTGCCGTTCATCGGCTACGGCTTCGTGGCGATCGACGAGCGCAAGAAGTGATGTCGCGGCCGGCGCGGCACAGCGCGCCGCCTTGGTGAATCGCCGGTTAAACCGCTCGCGCCATTTGAATCGATCGCCTTAAATCGACCGAAGGCGCGGCCGGCCTATCCTCCAAGCCCTGGGGGAGGCCGCCGTGCAGCATATTTCGAGCGCCGAGCAGGATTACGCCGTTGGCACACTGGCGCATGACGCCGGTTATGCCCGACGCGACAACCGCGGCATCGTCGGAACGCTGCGGGATCTCGCCCTGATCGCGCTCGCCTGGGCGCTCCTCATCGGCATCATCGTCTATCCGGTGGCGCAGCTCGTCGGGTTGCTGACCTGCGCGATCGTGCTGGCGATCCACGCGCGGACCCGCCCGCTCGCCGAATAAGGCGAGGTCGACAGTCCCTAGAAGGTCACGCCGACCTGACCGCGCCAGCCGCGCTGGCGTTGATCGCTTCCGACGTTGAACAGATAGCCGACCTGCAGGCTGAGCAGCGCGTCGTAGGAGCGATACTTGTCGCCGCCCAGCCAGAAATAGGACAACACGCTCGGACCTATTCCGCCCGCGAGCGGCGTGCTCGCCTGATTGTCGTAGCCGGCGACGCCGAGCAGCGTCGGACCGACGGCGGCGCGCAGCGGGGCGCGGAATTCGTAGAGATAGCCCGCATTGCCGCGCAGGTCCTGCAGCACGCGTCCATCGGCGGTGCGCCAGGCCCCGAAGGTGCCGAAATCCCAATAGGGCTTCCAGCCCTGCAGATACGGATAGGCATCGGTGCCGAGGCCGAGCCCCCAGATCAGCACGAACTCGGTTTCCGACTGCGGCTGGAAGAAATGGTCGACCACCCCGCCGACGTAGAAATTGAGATCGCGAATCGGACGATAGCGCACCCCGACGCCGGCATCGGTCTCGCGGGTACCGTTGGAATCCTTGCCGGTGAATCCGCGCGCGAAGGCTTCGAGCCCGGGCACCGCCGGCAGGAAGCGGCCGTCGAAACGCACCCGCGTCTCGGCGGAGACCAGCGCGTTGGTGCCGCCCGCCGCCTCCGGCCGGGCGCTGATCCCGCCGACCGCAACCGTGGTCCTGATCGAGGCGTCTGCCTCCACGACTTCATTCTTGACCCGCTCAAGATCGGCCTGCGAGCGGCTGGCGAGACTCGGGTCGCGGTCGTACCAGCGGTCAAGTCCGTTTCGCAGGGCCTTCGCGGCGAGCGGCGCATTGGTGAACATGTAGGACTCGCCCTCGTCCAGATAGGCGCTGCCCACGGGGCGAATCTTCAGGCCGTTGCCGAGCGCTTCCGCCGCCTGGGCGCGGTCGCCCTCGCGGATGAGACGATAGCCGAGCCGGTACCAGCCGTCCGCATAGCCGGGCTCTTTCTGCAGGAGGTCGAGATAGGCGGCGTGAACCACCCGCGGGTCGCCCTTCTGCTCGGCAAGCCCGGCCGCCGCCTCCGCCCGTGCGTAGCGGATATTGGGAATCGCGCGCTGGTCGAGATCGCGGCGCGCCAGGGCGGCATCGAAATCCTCCACCGCGCCCGCGAAGTCGCCGGCCTCGAGGCGCCCGAAACCGCGCTGCGCCAAAACCCATCCGCTGGCGTCGCCGGCCGCGATCAACCGGTCCGCCTGGGCCTGCGCGTCTTGCTTGCGGCCGGCGCGCGACAAGGCGTCCAGCCGGATCCGCATCGCGGCCCGCGACCCCGGCTCGCGCCGCAGAATCGAGTCGGCGATTTCGGCGGCCGCCGTGAAGTCGCCGCGCCGCAGCGCGACCTGCGCGCTCTCATAGTCGCGGCGGCCGGCGGCCGCTGTTGCTTCCCGCAGCGCCTTCTGGACGTTGCGCTGCTGTTCCGCCGCGAGGCCGCCGCCGGCGAGCGCCGCCGTGAAGTCCTCGGCGGCGCCGGCGGTGTCGTTCAGGGCGCGGCGCAGGAATCCGCGTTCGGCCCGGAACGCCGTGCTGGCGGTGCCGCGCGCGATGAACCTGTCGGCCTCGTCCAGGGCGTCGGGCTTGCGGCCGGTGCGCGACAGCGCCTCGACCCGGATGCGAACCGCATCCTCGGAATTGGGAATGCGCCGCAGCGCCGCTGCCGCGGCGTCGCTGGCGGTGGCGAAATCGCGCCGCCGCAATGCGGCCTGGGCGCGCAGAATGTCCTGTTGCGCCTGGGCGGTCTGTGCCTCGGCGAGACCCGCCTCGACATTGCGCCGCTGCTCGGCCAGCAGATCCAGCTCCCCCAGCACGGCGTTGAAGTCCTCGATGGCGCCGGCCAGATCCTTGAATTCGCGGCGCAGGAAACCGCGCTGCGCGCGCATGAGCGAGTCGGCCGGATTGGCGCGCACGAACTGGTCGGCTTCGACCAGGGCTTCGCGCTTTTGCCCGTTCGCGACCAGCGCCTCGACATGGATCCGCATGGCGGGCGCGGATCCCGGGTCGCGATCCAGGACGAGGCCCGCCCGGTTGGCGGCGTCGACATACCGGCCCAACTCCAGATCGCCCTGCGCCTGCGCAAGCTCGCCTTGGTTCTGCGCGGCGCGCGCCTCGACAAGCCCCGCTTCGACGTTGCGGCGCTGGTCGGGCGAAAGCTCGCCCGGGTCCTTGAGGGCCGCGGCAAAATCCTCGGCCGCGCCGCCCGGGTCACCGAGCTCGCGGCGCAGGAAACCGCGCTGCGCCCGGGTGAGCGCGCCCGCATTCTGGCGCGCGATGAAGCGATCCGCCTCGGCAAGCGCGTCGCGCTTGCGTCCGGCGCGTGCCAGCTGGTCGACGGAACTCCTCGCCGCCGCTTCGGCGACCTGCTCGGCCGACGCGGCGACCGGCACGGCTTGCGCGCGCGCCTCGCCCGATCCGGGCAGCGGTCCGCCCCCGGCGAGGCCCGCCACCGTCAGAAAAATCAAGGTCCAATGCGTGCTGCTGGGCGCCATCGAGGGGGCATGAACCGCGTCGGGCCGTCCGAGCCCCGCATGGTCCGACGGGGCTGCGAATTTCGCCGGCCGGCCGCCCACGAGGCGCGCCGGCTGCCGCTCGGGACCGCGACGGGACTTTTCGGGAGCGGGCCGCGACGGCGCGCGCATCTGGATCGGATAGGAATGGGCCGTCTTGTCCCATGTCAGCGCCTTTCCGGTCGCCCGATGGCCGATATAGATGCGGGTGGCGCGGACCGAGGCGAAGAAATTCACGAAATTGGACACGACCAGCCGCGGCGCCGCCATCAGGCCATGACGCCAGTCGTAGATCCGGGCGGTGAAGATCATGCGGTGCCCGATCCGCCACAGCAGGAAGATGAAGTTCACGAAGAACAGCCCCATCACGGAGTCGCGCGACAAGAGCACGTAGTCGAAGCGGGCGCCGCCCGTGCGGGCCGCCAGCATGAGCTCGATGAGCACCAGATTGGCCAGCACGAAATAGCCGAGCATGACGGCCGGGCTGGTGATGTCCCCTTGCGGTCGCGCAGCAGGAAATATTTGGTGCCCCAATTTCCCTTCCAGCCGTGCGACGAGGTTCCCTGGAACACGATGCCGATCAGCCAGCGCGCGCGCTGGCGATAGGCGGCGCGCAGTTCCGAGGGGAAGAATTCGCGCGTCGACAACGGCAGCGTGCGTTTGACATAGACCGGATTGACCGTCTCGTGGTCCATGTCGATGGTGTAGTTGACCGGGCAGGACACGAAGGTCGAGCGCAGGTCGAGCGCGCGCAGGCGGAACGCGATGTCGTAGTCCTCGGTGAAGCAGGCGGTGCGAAAAACCTCGCCGTTGTTGCTTTCGGCGAGCATGAAAATGGCCCGGCGGCTGAAGCAGGCGGAGACGCCGGCGCAGGGGATGAGCCCGCTCACATATTTGCGGACGATGAGATCCTTGGTGTGGACCTCGGCGAACTCGTCCATGTAGATCCCGCCGACCATGTCGCCCAGCTTGCGCGTGAACGAGAACACGGGCAGCTGCACGAAATCGAATTCGCCGATGAGCGAGTTGAAGACCTTCAGCTCGTGCGGATGGATGAAATCCTCGGCATCGTGGAGCGCGACGCCGGCGAAGCGGACGCCCGATTGGGCTTCGTGGCCGAGGATCGCGGCAAGGACCTCGTTGAGGCAGTCGGCCTTGCTGGTCGGGCCGTCGCGCGGGACGATCACGATGTGGACGTTGGGGAACAGCGCCTGCGCGCGGCGGACCTCCCCGATCGTCGGCTCGTCGTTGCGGTAGACGCCGATGAAGTAGTGGTAATTCATGTAGGCCAGCAGCCGGGAATTCGTGGCCAGCATCGAGAAGATGACTTCGTGCTCCTTCCAGGCCGGCACCATGATGGCAAAGGGGCGTTCGGAAGTTTGCGACGACTCGGAGGCCTGGCGCGCGATCTTGCGGTCCTTCGAGTCCTGGCGCCCGAAGAGCCTGAGGCACCAGTAGGACAGGTCGACCAGCACGTCGTCGACGCTGGAGACCGCGGTGACGATCGCGATGGCGACCGCCATCAGCTCGATGGCATAGCGGTATTCGATGATCGTGGCCGTCAGCGAATCCATGTCACACCACCGTATTCACGCGTTCGACAAGATGCATTTGCAGGGCAGCGACGATTCGTTGCGCCGCGTGCCCATCGCCATAGGGAAAGACCGGCCGCGCCATCCGCGCATAGGCGGCCTGGTCGCGGTAGAGCTCGCTCAGCGTGCCGAGCAGCCGGTCATGGGCGGTGCCGACCACCCGCACGGCGCCGGCCGTCACCGCTTCGGGACGCTCGGTGACGTCGCGCAGCACCAGCACCGGCTTGCCCAGCGCGGGTGCCTCTTCCTGCAGGCCGCCGCTGTCGGTCACGACCATCCAGGCCTGCCGCATGGCGCCGACGATCTCCCGATAGGACAGCGGCTCGGCGAGAACGATCCGGTCGTGGCCGGACAGCATCTGGCGGGCGACCGAGCGCGCCTTCGGGTTGGGATGGACCGGAAAGAAGACCGCGGTGTCGGGCGTCCGGTCGACGAATGCGCGGATCGCCGCGAAGGCCTCGAGCAACGGCTCGCCGAAATTCTCGCGCCGGTGCGCGGTCAGCAGGATGGGCCGGGCGACGGACGGAAAGCCGGGCGGCGGCGCGGGCTTGTCGGCGGCGGTCGCGAGCAGCGCGTCGATGACGGTGTTTCCCGACACCAGGATCCGCGCGTCGGGAATGCTTTCGCGCCTGAGGTGCCGGGCGGCGGTCTCGGTCGGCGCACAATGCAGGAAGCTGCCGACCGCGATGGCGCGACGGTGAAACTCCTCGGGGAAGGGTGCCGAGAAGTCTCCGGTGCGCAATCCGGCTTCCACATGCACGAAGGGAATGCGCCGGTAAAATGCTGCCAGCGCGGCCGCGAACACTGTGGTGGTGTCGCCCTGGGCGATCACGACGGCCGGGCGGATCCGGTCGAGCAGCGCGTCGAGCTTGCTCGCGATGGAGCTCAGCGTCGGGACGATGTCGGCGCCGCGGGCGTCGTAGGCGATGGCGTGATCGGAGCGAAGCCCGAAATCGGCGAGGGCGCGGACGAGCAGGTCGTCCTGCTGGCCGCTCGACACCACGACGGGCGTCGCCCAGTCGGTGCGCCGCAGCTCCCGGATCACCGGGGCCATCTTGATGACTTCCGGCCGCGTGCCGACGACGCAGGCGCACTTCAACTTGATCGGCTGATGGATGGTCATCGGAAAGACACACGGTCACTGACACGAACGGGATTCGTATTCAGAAAATCGCCGGCAAGCGCCGGCCCGGGTGACCGATCAATTGAAAAAATGGACGCGCGCGCTCGATCAGCAAAGTGCTGTCGGCCGTTGAACCCCGGCTATTTGCGCTATGCCGCCCGCCTCAACCCACCAGCTCCCCGTACCTCCATATTGTATTCTTATACCTCGCGAGTCAAAAGAATTAACGCAACGTCAACCAAACGCGTGCCGGTTGCGGCCGCGCCGCTCCGCCCCGGCATGATCGCCGGCACGCGAAGGGTTTGCGCGAATGGCGAAATCGCGTGGCCGGGCAGGGCGTTCGCGCCGGTTCTCGCGCGCACCGGCTACCGCCCATGGGCAGTCGCAGGAATATCCCCAGAGCGCAGTGCCGGCCGCGTTACGCCATGAGGTTGCGCGCGCGGGCGCGCAATCGTTCAACCTCGGCGGCAGCGGAAATGCGCGGCGCGCGTGATCTGAATTGAAATCGCGGTGGCGGCCGCTTCCGATCGCGGCGGGATCTTGGACGTGCCGGCGCCCTTACGACACCACGCGGCGCGAATCGATCAGGCGGGCGAGGCGGCGGCGGTTGGGCGTCTGGCGCCGAACCTGAGCGTCGAGGCGAATGAGACTCGATGCCGGACCGGCGGGCAGGAAGCGATGCGCGACGCGCTCATTGCCCGCGATGAGGCCGCGGGGTTTTTCGCAAAGATCACCCAGCTCGATCAGCAGATGGCGCGGCATGCAAACTCTCGACCCTTACCTGACTTAGGTCCTGGCCGGGAGCGGAAGAATTGGAGCGGGCGAAGGGATTCGAACCCTCGACCCCAACCTTGGCAAGGTTGTGCTCTACCCCTGAGCTACACCCGCATCCTGACCCGACCGCGCCTGTCGCCGGAAGCCCTCCTATGCCAAAAGGGGATCGGCTTTGCAACAGGGGCGACCAACGCGACCGCGCCTGGGTTAAGGTTGCGCTACCGGCCGTCCGGGTTCCGTCCTCTGCCTCATCCCAACCATGTTTTCCGACCATGCCGGCTACGCCTGACGATCTGTTCGCGGTCCTCGACCGGCTGGGCATCGCCCACCCGACCGTCACCCATCCGCCGCTGTTCACGGTCGAGCAGAGCCAGGCGCTGCGCGGCCAGATTCCCGGCGGCCACAGCAAGAATCTGTTTCTCAAGGACAAGCGCGGCGATCTCTATCTGGTGAGTGCGCTCGAGGATGCGGCGATCGCGCTCAAATCCCTGCATCGCCGGCTCGGCGCCGGCGGACGGTTCTCCTTCGGCTCGGCCGAACTGATGCGCCAGACCCTCGGGGTGGAACCCGGCGCGGTCACGCCCTTCGGGGCACTCAACGATACGGACGGCCGGGTCACGGTCGTGCTCGACGCCGCCCTGATGGCGCAGGAGACCCTGAACTTTCACCCGCTGGTGAACACCATGACGACGTCGATCGCGCGCGGCGACCTGCTGCGGTTCCTGGCGGAAACCGGCCACCAGGCCCGGATCGAGGCGGTTTCCGGGGAGGGGGCGGCCGGCTAGCCGCACAGGTGCGTTGCATTCGGCGGCGGTATCCACCATTTAATTGTGGAACCGAGCTTTTTCAGCCGACCCCGGGGGTCAAGGACCAATGACGATGTTGCAGAATGTCGGGAGCGCGACCACGACGGCACCCGCGGACGGTCTCATCAAGGAGACGACGACCCAGGCCTTCGTCAAGGACGTGATCGAGGAATCGAAGCGCCAGCCGGTGCTGATCGACTTCTGGGCGCCCTGGTGCGGCCCCTGCAAGCAGCTCACGCCCATCCTCGAGAAGGTCGTCCGCGCCGCCAAGGGCAAGGTCAAGCTCGTCAAGATGAACATCGACGAGCATCCGGCGATCCCCGGCCAGATGGGGATCCAGTCGATCCCGGCCGTGATCGCCTTCGTCAACGGGCAGCCGGCGGACGGCTTCATGGGGGCACTCCCCGAGGGCCAGGTCATGGCCTTCATCGAGCGCCTGACCAAGGACAAGATCGCCGGCGGCGCGCAGGATCTGATCGCGGAAGCCGAGGCCGCGCTGGCGGACGGCGATGCGGCCGGCGCGGCGGAGATCTACGCCGCGGTCCTGGCCGAGGAGCCCGGCAGCGTGTCCGCCATGGCGGGGCTCGCCCGCGCCTATTTCGAGACCGGCCAGGTCGACAAGGCCAAGGAGACGCTCGCGCTGGTGCCGGAAGCCAAGCGCAACGATGCGGCGGTGGCCGCGGTGCGCAGCGCCATCGACCTCGCCGCGCAGGCCGCCGCGGTCGGGCCGGTGACCGAGCTCGAGCAGAAGGTTGCCGCCAATCCGCTCGACCACCAGGCGCGTTTCGACCTCGCGCTCGCGCTCAATTCCAAGGGTCAGCGCGAACAGGCGCTCGACCAGCTGATCGACATCGTGCGGCGTGACCGCAAGTGGAACGACGACGGTGCGCGCAAGCAGCTCGTGCAATTGTTCGAGGCCTGGGGGCCGACCGACGAGGCGACGGTCGCCGGGCGCAAGCGCTTGTCGTCGATCCTGTTCGCCTAGAGTTCTCGCGCGAAAGCGTTTCGGGACTTGATGGCGCGTGCCGTTCGTCTGAGAATGCGCGCCTATCCGATCTGCCGCGTGGGCGCCGAGACGGGAGAAGAGCGCGATGCCGATGAACGCGGTCTATCGCGGTCCCGCCGACCTGCCGGAGACGATCCCGGTGTTTCCGCTGCCGGGCGCGCTCTTGTTGCCGCGCGGGCAGATGCCGCTCAACATTTTCGAGCCGCGCTATCTCGCGATGGTCGACGACAGCCTGCGCGACGGCCACCGGCTGATCGGCATGATCCAGCCCGACACCGCCCGTCCGGGGCCGGAGCAGAAGCCCAATCTCTACAAGGTCGGCTGCGCCGGCCGCATGACCCAGATCGCCGAGACCGGCGACGGCCGCTATCTGATCCAGCTCACCGGGGTCGCCCGCTTCCGGATCGAAGAGGAGCTGGCGGTCGCGACGGCCTATCGCCAGTGCCGCGTCACCTATGCGCCCTTCCTCGATGACTTCACGGCCCGCAAGGGCGAGGAGGCGGTCGACCGCAAGGCGCTGCTCGCCGCCCTGCAGGCATTTCTCAAGGCCAACCAGCTCAAGGCCGACTGGGACGGAATCGAGCACGCGCCGAACGAGGCTCTGGTCAACGCGCTCGCCATGATGTCGGCCTATGGGCCGGCCGAGAAGCAGGCGATGCTTGAAGCGCCCGACCTCAAGACCCGCGCCGAGATCCTGGTCGCCGTCACCGAGATCGAGCTCGCCAAGGGCAAGAGCGACGAGGAGACGCCGCTGCAATAGGGCCGCCGTATCCCCGCTTACACATCGCCGCAGATACCCTATAAAGGGCGGGCTTCGCCCGCCGTTTCGATCACCTCCATGGAGCGATCATGTCCGCCGAACGCCCCGCCCATACGGTCGATCCCAAGCTCCTGGAAATCCTGGTCTGCCCGCTCACCAAGGGACGGCTGGAATACGACGCCGAGAAGCAGGAATTGATCTCGCGCGCCGCCAAGCTCGCCTATCCGATCCGCGACGGCATCCCGATCATGCTGCCCGAGGAAGCGCGGCGGCTGGATTGATTTTTCATCGTCATTGCGAGGAGTGCGCAGCACGACGAAGCAATCTCCGCTCGCTGTGCCGAGATTGCTTCGCTTCGCTCGCAATGACGCTTACCGGGAGGACAGCATGAAAATCTGGGGCCGGACCACGTCGTCGAACGTCCAGAAGGTGATGTGGGCGATCGGCGAGATGGGACTGAAATATGAGCGCCTCGACGTGGGCGGGCCGTTCGGCAAGAACAAGGAGCCCGCCTACCTGGCGATGAATCCGAACGGCCTGGTGCCGACGCTCGAGGAGGACGACGGCTTCCTCTTGTGGGAGTCGAACTCGATCACCCGCTACCTCGCCGCCAAGCATCAGTCGGCGGTGCTGGAGCCGAAGGATCCGCACACCCGCGCGCTCGCCCACCAATGGATGGACTGGCAGCTCTCGGTGCTCGGGCCGGCGATCACACCGGTGTTCTGGGGCATGATCCGCACGCCGCCCGACAAGCGCGACCCGGCCGCGATCGCGGCCGGCAAGCAGAAGACCGGCGACGCCGTCAAGATGCTCGACGACCGGCTCGCCAAGACCCAGTACCTGGCGGGCGACGCCTTCTCGTATGGCGACATTCCGGCCGGCATCATGGTGCGGCGCTATCGCGACCTCGTGCCCGAGCGGCCCGCGTTCAAGCATGTCGAGCGCTGGTACGCGGCGATCGCCGCCCGCCCGGCCTTCGACGAGCATGTGACGAAAATTCCGCTGGTGTGAGTGATACTCAAAACTGCCTATCGTCATTGCCCGCGCAAGCGGCAATCCAGTAATCACCGCGCATCCGGCTTAACATGCGTTTCAACACGACCCATGTGGGGTACTGGATGCCCCGCTTGCGCGGGGCATGACGGCCCGGAGTAAGCTGCGCAATCACCCCTTCTTCACCGGCCCCCGGCGCATCCCGATCGCGATCCGGTTGAGCGCATTCATCAGCGCCACCGCAAAGGTGAGATGCGTGGCGTCGAGCTCGGAGAAATGCGCGCGCATGGCCGCATAGACGTCGTCGGGCGCGCGCGTCGTCGCCACATGGGTGAGCGACTCCGCCCAGGCGAGCGCCGCCTTCTCGCGCGCCGTGAAATAGGGCGACTCGTCCCAGGCCGCGAGCCCGTCGAGCCGCTCCGGCGGCTCGCCCGCCGCCCGCATGTCGCGGCCGTGCATGTCGACGCAATAGGCGCAGCCGTTGAGTTGCGAGACGCGCTGGTAGACCAGGTTCAACAGGTTGGTGTCGAAGCCGCTGCGCTTGAGCGTCGTGTTCACGGCGATCAGCGCCTTGTAGGTGTCCGGCGCCACCGCCGCGTAGTCGATGCGTAAGGTCATCGATCCTCCCATGTGATGGAATGGGTCATGGCCGGGCTTGTCCCGGCCATCCACGTCTCGCTTGCTGACGATCAGTAAGACGTGGATGCCCGGCACAAGGCCGGGCATGACGAGTCAGAGTCTACAGCGCCTCGCCGCGCAGCAGCTTCGGCACCTCGCCCACGAGGCCGGCGGCCTCGCGGATGAACAGGCGCTTGAGGGCCGGCAGGCGCTCCACCACGCCGAGCCCGATGTCGCGCGCCAGCCGCAGCACGTCGGAG
>DATBBS010000449.1:0-2907 GCA_036270895.1 Xanthobacteraceae bacterium | reverse complement strand
GATACGCCGCCTGCCAGGCGCGACGCCACAATTCGATTGCGGCCGCCTCGTCGGCCGCCGCATAGGGGCGGAGCTTGAAGCGAGCGCCGCTCACCGCTCCGTCAGCTTCAGCTCGATGCGGCGGTTGCGGCGAAAGGCGTCCTCCGTCTTGTCGGTGTCGAGCGGCTGGAATTCGCCGAAGCCGGCGGCGACGAGATGCTGGGGCGAGATGCCCTTCTGGATGAGATATTGCACCACCGAAATGGCGCGCGCCGACGACAGCGCCCAGTTGGATGGAAACTGCGTGCTCGCGATCGGGCGGACGTCGGTGTGCCCGTCGACGCGCAGCACCCAGGCGATATCGCCCGGAATCTGCTTTTCGAGATCGCCCAGGGCGCCCGCGAGCGTGTCGATCTCGCTGCGGCCTTCCGGCTTGAGCACCGCCTGACCGACGTCGAAGAAGATCTCCGACTGGAATACGAAGCGATCGCCGACGATGCGGACGTCGGGACGGGTGCCGAGGATCTCGCGCAGCCGGCCGAAGAAGTCCGAACGATAACGCGACAGCTCCTGCACCCGCTGCGCCATCGCGACGTTGAGGCGCTGCCCGAGATCGGCGATCTTGGCCTGCGATTCCTTGTCCGACTTTTCCTTGACGTCGAGCGCATTTTCGAGCGCCGCCAGCTGGCGGCGCAGCGCGGCGATCTGCTGGCTCAGGATCTCGACCTGCGCCAGCGCGCGGGTGCTCAGGCGCTTCTCGGCGTCGAGGGCCGTCGTGAGCTCGCCGACCTTGTTCTGCGCCTCGCTGGCGCCGCCGCTCGGCGGCGCAGCCGCGCTCTTGAGCCGGTCGCGCTCGCTCTCGGTGTCGGAGAGGCTCGCGCGCACGCGGGCGATCTCGTCCTCGAGCGATACCTTGCCGGACTTTTCCATCGCCAACTGGTCGTTCAGCGTGGCGATCAGGGCGTTGAGCCGCGACAACGCGGTGTCCTTGCCGGCGACCTCCTGCGAGAGGAAGAACTGCACGACCACGAAAACGGTCAGCAGGAAAATAATCCCGAGGATCAGCGTCGACAGCGCGTCGACGAATCCAGGCCAGTAGTTCATGCCGCTGTCGCGGCGAATGCGCCCATGCGCCATGCGTCAGATCTTCTGCGTCTCGTGAACAAGAATTTCCAAGAGCTTGCGGATGTCGCGATGCTGCTCGGACTGGGCATCGACCCAGTCGCGGATCATTTGCTGCTCGGTTCGCATGTGGTGGATCAGGCCCTGAAGCGATTCGGCGAGGTTGACGATCGCCGTGGTCGCCTGCTTGCCCGATCCGCCCTCGGCCAGGGTCTCGCGCAGCCGCTCGATCGCGATGCGCAACTCGCCGCTCATCGCCGGGACCTGGCCAGGACCCGTGTCGACGCCGAGGTCGTGCACCGTGGTGGCCAGCCAGTCCTCGAGGTCGGTGTAGAAGCGGTTCTGCGCCTGACCGGCCTGCAGGTCGAGAAAGCCGAGGACGAGCGAACCGGCAAGGCCGAACAGCGATGACGAGAACGATATGCCCATGCCGCCGAGCGGGGCGGCGAGGCCTTCCTTGAGGGATTCGAACATCTGGCCGGCATCTCCCCCGACCTTGAGGCCCTCCAGTACCCCACGAATCGAGGTGACCGTCTCGATCAGGCCCCAAAAGGTGCCGAGCAGGCCGAGGAACACCAGGAGACCCGTCATATAGCGCGACAAGTCGCGCGCCTCGTCGAGGCGGTTGGCGATCGAATCCATGATGCCGCGCATGGTCTGCGGCGACATCGCCATGCGGCCGACCCGGTCGCGCAGGATCGTGGCCATCGGCGCGAGCAGAACCGGCGGCCGCTCCACCGCAAGGCCGGGATCGGCCAGGCGGAAGCCGTTGACCCAGGCGATTTCGGGAAACAGGCGAATCACCTGGCGGAAGGCGAATATGATGCCGGCCAGCAGGACAAGCACGATAAGGGCGTTCAATCCCGGATTGGCGAGGAACGCAGTCCAGATCTGCTTGTAGAGGATGACGACGAGCAGTGCGCCCAGCGTCAGGAACACCAGCATCCGGACGAGAAAAATCCGGGGCGAGCTCACTTTGAACGGGTCGATATCGTGATCCTGCTGCGCCATGATGGTTCCGGGGTCGACGGGGCGGTTTCCGCCTCAGATGGAATCGGAAGTCGCTCTCGCTGTCTGTTTTGACGCTTGTACTGACCGAGCGGCGATCCGGCATCCGCCCGGATCAGGCCCGGACTTCCGCCGGCAAGGCGCCGTAACGCTCACCCAAATATGGCATAGCCGGGGCGAAAGGAAACCCGACGCTGCGGCATTTCTCCGTCCGGCCGCATTCACTCCCTGCCGGCCTGTTTGATCAGCGCGAGCAGCTCGCGATGCATGGTATCGTTTCCGGCCAAAACCTCCGAATTGCCGAAAATGTCGTCGCGGCCGTTGATGTCGGTGACGAAACCGCCGGCCTCGCGCACCATGATGATTCCCGCCGCCGTGTCCCAGGGCGAAAGATTGCGCTCCCAATACCCATCAAGTCGGCCGGCCGCGACCCAGGCGAGGTCGAGCGCGGCGGAGCCGAAGCGGCGCAGCCCTGCGACCTTCTCCTGCACGGCAGCGAATTCCTTGCGAAAGAGCGCGAGATCGCCGCGGCCGAGATGTGGCAAGCCGCAGGCGACGACCGCCTCGGCCAGGCGCTTGCGCGCAGCGACTCGCAGACGCTTGTCGTTGAGAAATGCACCCTTGCCGCGCTCGGCGGTGAACAGCTCCTCGGTTGCAGGGTTGTAGATCACGCCGGCGACAATCGTGCCCTCCCGTTCGAGCGCGATCGAGATGGCGAATTGCGGAATGCTGTGCAGGAAATTGGTCGTGCCGTCGAGCGGATCGACGATCCAGCAATGGGTCTTGTCCGCCCCTTCC
>DATBBS010000448.1:0-26101 GCA_036270895.1 Xanthobacteraceae bacterium | reverse complement strand
CCGGACGAATCCTTTGCCGAGATCGTCATCGTGTCGAAGGACGTCGAGGCGCGCGAGCGGATCAAGGCACGGCTGGAGCATGCCGTGGCCGACGGCGCGTTGTCGGAAGCCCGGGTGCGCGTCGATCGGTTCAACTTCGGTCCTCCTGTCGGTTTCCCCGTCCAGTTCCGCGTCATCGGTCCTGACACGCAGCAGGTGAGGGACATCGCCTACCGCGTGCGCGACGTGATGCGTACCAACAGCCAGGTGATCGACCCGCATCTCGACTGGAACGAACAGGCGCCGTTCCTCAAGCTGGTCGTCGATCAGGATCGCGTGCGCGCGCTGGGAATGACCCCCCAAGACATTTCCGCGTCGTTGAGCATGTTGATCTCCGGGGTGCCGATCACCACGGTGCGCGACGGCATCGAGAAGGTCGCGGTGGTCGCACGCGCGGTGCCGGGAGAGCGGCTCGATCTCGCCCGCATCGCCGATCTGGCGGTCTACTCGCGCAACGGAGTTGCGGTCCCGCTGTCGCAGATCGCGCAAGTCGAATATTCACACGAAGAGCCCATCCTCTGGCGCATCAACCGCGACATGGCGATGACCGTCCGTGCCGACGTGATCGACGGCGTGCAGCCTCCGGACGTCACCAACGCGATCTGGCCAAAGCTGCAGTCGATCCGCGAAAGCCTGGAACCGGCCTACCGGATCGAGATCGGCGGCGCCATCGAGGAGTCGGAGAAGGGGAATGCGTCCATCTTCGTGCTGTTTCCGGTCATGGTCATCGTCATGCTGACGCTGCTGATGTTCCAGCTTCAGAGCATTTCTCGGCTTGTCCTCGTGTTCCTGACGGCGCCGCTCGGGATCATCGGGGCCTCGCTCGGCCTCAACCTGGCCAACCGGCCATTCGGCTTCGTGGCATTGCTTGGACTGATCGCGCTGGCTGGAATGATCATGCGCAATGCCGTGATCCTGGTGGATCAGATCGAATCGGACGTCCGCCTGGGAATGAGCCGCCGCGACGCGATCGTCGAGGCGACGGTGCGGCGGGCTCGTCCCGTGGTCCTGACCGCCATGGCGGCCATCCTGGCGATGATCCCGCTGTCCCGATCCGCCTTCTGGGGCCCGATGGCGATCACGATCATGGGCGGCCTGTTCGTGGCGACGTTTCTGACCCTTCTCTTCCTGCCCAGCCTGTATTCTTTGTGGTATCGTGGGCGACTCGAAGAGCGGGGCGGGGACGTTGTGGCGACTGAACCCGCGGATGCGAACCGATCCGTTCCGGCGCTGCTTGCGGTGGCTGCCGAATGACACGAAAAGATAGTCTTGCCCGATGATCGATGTGACAGACCAGGTTGAAACCGACGTTCGTGAGCGCATCCTCACGACGGCCGAGCGTCTGTTCCGCGAGATCGGCTACCAGAAGACGACGGTCGCCGATATTGCGCGGGATCTCCGCATGAGCCCGGCGAATGTCTACCGCTTTTTCGATTCGAAGAAATCCATCAACGCGGGCGTTGCCAGGCGGTTGATGGGGGAGGTCGAGCAGGCGTCGGGCAAGATCGCGTCGGGCCGGAAAGACGCAACAGAGAGGCTGCGGCAGCTCCTGTCGACGGTCCACCGCATGAACTCGGATCGCTACGTCGCGGACTCGAAGATGCATGACATGGTCGCCGCCGCCATGGAGGAGAGCTGGGACGTCTGCAGGCTGCATATGGAATGTATCACCGCCACGATCGCGACCGTCATCGCGGACGGCGTCGCGTCGGGCGAATTCCGCGTCACCGACGTGGCTGTGGCGGCGCAATGCACATGCACCGCGATGGCGCGGTTCTTTCATCCGCAGCTGATCGCGGAATGCGCCGACAAGCCCGGCCCCACCCTGGACCAGATGATCGACTTCGTCGTCGCCGGCCTCAGCCGCTAGCCGGACGATCGCCGAGCCAAGCGGGGCGCCGCCTCGCTAGTCCCGCTCCCCGCCGAACAGGCCGCCGAAGAAATCGCGGCCGCCCTCTCCCGACGTGTCGCGACGCGGGATTTCCCGTTCCTCCACACGTGGCTCCAAATCCGGGCGCGACCGCGCGGAGCGGCGTTGCTTTCTGGTCGTCACGTCCTCCGACGACACGTCCGTCTGCGATCGCGCCGGCACGACGACGAGCGTCCTCGTCCGGGGCACCGCCTCGTCGTCCGGCTCGACAGCGCGCGTGCCCCAGAACCGCGAGCTCTGGGTCGCCGAGTCCCTGGTCGAATTGCGCTCCGGGGATTCGCGGTCGCCGCGGGCCGCAACCGAGTCCCGTTCCCCACGGGTCGCCAGGCGGCGATCGGCGTTCTTGTCATCCGGGCGCGCGCGCTTTTGCTGCTCCCGGCGGGCACTCTCCGTCTTCTTGCGCGGCTTCTTTTCGAGGTCAGCCGGCGTGTCGGGCGGCGCGGCTCCCGTGGTGGCGACCGCTGCTGCGGGCTGCACCGCGGGCTGTTGCTGCGGTTGAGCCGCGGAGCCGGTGGTTTCCGGCGTCGCCGCGCTGGCGGCCGGCGCCGCCACCTGCGCGGGCGCCGGAGTGGCGGTCGCGGCCACGGGGGCGGGTTCAGGGGCCGGGGAGGCCGCTGGGCCATTGACGGCGGTATCCGCCGAACGGGTCGCACGATCATCGGCGGGCGTCAGGCATTTGCCGTCGAGATAGGGCCAGGTCTGATCCTGGCAATTGGCCTCCTTGGGGGCTGGCGGCTCTTCGATTCGCCGGGGAGTCGGCGGCGCCGCCGCCGCCTCGGTGCTTGGCTGCGGCTGTGGGCTCGCCTGTACGGGCGGGGTTTTCGGTGTCTCCTGCGGGGTGCTCTTCTGCGCCTGGACGGCGGCCTTCGGTTTCTCGGTCTTGCCGGCCTGGGCGGCTGGGCGCTCGATAACGGAAAAGACCGCCCCGACCACGGTGAAGACCACGCCCGCGCCGATCGTGGCGCCCACCGCAGCCGCGATGACGGCCACCCGGAATGTGCGGCGCAAGCGAGTCACTTCGGCTTCGTCATCCAGAGGTGAGGTCATGGCGGGTTCCTTGGGCGTCTGCCCTGGCAAGTCGGCAAGGCTCCTATCGAAACGCGGCAGAAGGGGCGGCTGTTCCGCCGGGCCGTGAGCGCTCGCCGCCGCAGCGGCCGAATCGAATTTGGGGTGCGCCGTGGGATCCTGGCTTCTCGGGAACGCTCCGCGAACCCGCGCGTTAATTACCGAGTCTGCGTCTCCGCAAACGTGAAAGGCGCCCAATAAGCCTGCGCGCCATGCTCCGGGAAGGGGTCACCGATGAATTTGAAGCTTCTGCCAGCCGTCGCGGCATGCGGTCTCTTGCTTGGCTCGAGCGCGCTTGCCCAGCCGGCGGCGCATCGCGCGGACGGGAGCCGGTCCGTGACGTCGGTCTCCAAGACGCAACAGCGGGGCGGCGTTCGCCAGCATGGCGCGTCCCGCAGCGCTCCAAGCCATAGCGCGACGTCCCGCGATCGCGGCGATAAGACGACCGGATCCGGCGGGGGTAGCGGAGATGACGCGTTCGCGAATGATTCCCCGGGCGGCAATCGCGAGGGCCATCTTCGCGGCGATCGCGGCGCCGGCATGATGGATAACGTCAGGCGTGACGAGGCGGAGCGCTCCGAATGATCCACGAGGCGGGGCGCGCGCCAGCGTGTCGAGTCGGTCGGTGATGGCGGCAAAGAAAAAGCGGAACTCGATTGCGAGCAGGCTCGAGCGAGCCGTCAGCGAATTAGCAAATGCGACAAGCGTCGCGGCCACGGGATCGGAAATCGGCGTTCTCGAGCTCGCGGTCGAGGACGAACTCAATCCGCGCCCGGTCCGAAAGCGGCGAGTGAAGACCGCATCGAGGACCAAACCCGCGACCAAGAAACCGCGCCCTCTTGTCAAAAGGGCCCGCGTCTCGGCTCGCGCCCGGCCAGGTCGAAAGGTGGGTCGCAGGAGCCGCGCGTCCTAGCGCCGGCAGGCGCCCGGAACTGAAACCGGGGACCTGAGTTTTATCGGGAGCTTCTCCGGCCCCCAGGTCAGCGCCCGATGTCATCCGACAACGCAGACGACATCGAGCCGCGGCGCGGGATGCCCGATCCCCATCTCTCGCGCGAGGAATTCCGCCGTCGCTATCTGCGCCGGTTCGCCGATCCGGCGTTCGAGCGGCTGAGCAGACAGATCGACGACATCGAGGCGGTCGCGTGGGAGGCCTATCGGGCGGGCCGCAAGGCGCCCCATACCCGCAAGGCCGGGCCCGGCTTCGCGGACGCCGATTACGATCTCTCGATCGACTGGCTGGAAGCGCGCGCCGCGATTGCGGCCGCCCGCAAGCGTCACGACGACCCGGCCGGCTTGCCGCGCATTCTCATCGTGAACGGTTCGCCCCGCAGCGACCACACCTGCCCGGGCGAAATATCGAAGTCATGGCGCCTGGTCGAGATCGCGCGTCAGGCCATCGAAGGCGTGGGTCGCTGCGAAATCGAGATCCTGGACTTGTCGCGCGTCACATCCGAATACGGACGAAACATCTATCCGTGCAAGGCATGCTTCTCGACCGCCGCCGCGCTCTGTCATTGGCCCTGCTCCTGCTACCCCAATCACGGGTTGGGCCAGACGCACGACTGGATGAACGAGATATACCCGATGTGGGTCGCGGCCCATGGCGTCACGATCGTAACCCCCGTGCACTGGTACCAGTCTTCCTCGCCGCTGAAGCTTCTTACCGATCGCCTGGTGTGCGCGGATGGCGGCAATCCGGATCCGACACGCACCCGGGGCAAGGATGCGAAGCTCGCCAAGCGGATCGAGCTGGAGGGCTGGGATTATCCTCGCCACATGGAGGGCCGGCTGTTCTCGGTCGTCGTGCATGGCGACGTCGAGGGCGCCGAGAATGTCCGGCGCGCCATCTCCGACTGGCTGTGTTTCATGCACATGTCATCGGCGGGATCCAAGGCCGAGCTCGACCGCTACATCGGATACTGGAAGCCCTATGCGACCAGCCATGCGGAGCTCGATCGCGACGTGGCGCTGCAGCAAGAGGTCGCGAACGCGGCGAAGACCCTGATCGAGGCCGTGGTCGCGGCCCGGTCCGGCCGGCTCGTTCAGGCGGGCAATGGTCTTTCCGATCCGCGCCAGAAATAGGAACTGAGAGAGCGACCGCCCAGCCGCCGGTCTTGCTCATGTGGGAGTGATGGCCGTCGCGAAACCCGGGCGGTAAGAGACCGCGCGCCGGGCTGCCCTCAACGCGAGAGGCGGGACAGCAGCGAATTTCGCAGGTCGCCCGACGCGCCGTCACGCAATACGGCGTCCACGAACGCTTCCCGGAATTGAAACGCATGGTTCTCGGCGCAATGCGGGCATTGCTGGGAGATCACCTTCGACCAATTCTCCTGCACGACCTTGAACGTGGTCGGCATGCTGGTGACGATGGGAAGGTTCGTCTTCGGACACCGGAAGTGGCGGTCCATGACAGTCTCCTCGGCTGACTCGGCCAACCGCGAGGTCAACGCGCGACGATGGAACTTGTTCCATTAGGCGGCGAGATCCCGGGGATTGCCGTTTGGCCCCAACTGCGACGCTTTTTCGTCACGACAGGCCACGCAAAGGCGTCGTTCGGCAGCCCTGCGCGACGCTCAGAAAAGACGCAGCCAAGGGAGGGGACTGATCGGAACTTAACGTGTTAGCGGGATTTTTACCCAGGGGAGGATTCAGCAAAACCCCAGGTGGACAATATGAAACGCATCGTTTTAGCCAGTGCCACGGCTCTCGCCTTGTTGACCGGTGGCCAGGCCATTGCTCAGAGCGTCAGCATCGATCTGGCGCCCGAGCACCGTACGCGTATCAAGGAATATGTGGTGAAGCAGAAGGTGAGCCCCTACGTGGCGCGGGAACGCGTTCGCGTCGGCGCCACGCTTCCCGCCGACGTCGAGCTGCGCGAGGTCCCGGCCGATTGGGGTCCCTCGGTGAGCAGGTATCGTTACATCTACTCCGACGACCGTGTGCATTTCGTCGACCCGGCGAGCCGCCGCGTCATTTACGATCTCGATTGATACGACGCACGCGCGCAAATCCCGGCGCTTCCGATCGGAGCGCCGGGATTTTGCGTATCGGTCTGCCGGCCGTTGGCCGGGATGCTGGACCCGGTTGATTCGGAATGACGCCGGTTTGCGGGGGCGCCAAGCGACGGCGTTATCCACCGCACGCGCCACAGTCCGACACCGGCTCCGCCGGTGCGCGATAGCGCGCCCGCCAAGCGCTTGAGGGAACAGGCGAAAATTCAGTTCCAATGTCCTCCAACTGACATGTCAATCTTTCAGAACGTGTGGCTTTCCCGCACTAGTCAGTCGGCGGCAGCGGTCGCTAGTGTGCGGTTGTGGTTAATAAAGGGGGACAACCCATGAAGAAAGTTCTCGTCGCTCTCACTGCAACATTGGCGCTCATGAGCCTCGCGGCTTGCGCCGGCAAGTCGCCAAAAGCGCCGCCGCCGATCGTCACCAAGGGCTGATTCGCCACACCGAAGTGCAAGGAAGGGGCGGTTCTGCCGCTCTCTTCCTTCCTTTGGGGCGAAGCGTGCCGGGGGCTGGGGGGTGATGCGTTGCGGGTTGCGCCCGCAGGCATCGCGCAGACTCCGGAGGCCTCATCATATCGACCTGTTGGAGCGCGAAGGAATTGCGATTCCTCGCGCCGCGGTGCGTTGTGGCGTCGAATTCCGGGCGCGCCACGCGCAGGCCACGACCACACGTCGAGACGATGCGCGTTCGATTATTTTTCGGTGGCGCGCGGGCCCGCGTCGGACCGGGGCGCGCGCGACTTCGCCGACGCACGGCTCAGCACCGGAAGATCGTAGGGCTTGCGCAGAACAATGAACTCGGCGGCGGCCTCTTCGGCAGCCTTGCTGTAACCGGTCGCCAGAATAACCGGGACATCGGGGTGGTGCTCCCGGACCGTGCGCGCGAGCTCGAGTCCATTCATCGAACCCGCCATGACGATGTCGCTGAGCACCAGATCAAAGCTGCCTGTGTCGATCGCCTCCAAGGCGGCCTCCGGTCCCGTGACGGCGGTGACGCAATAGCCGAGCTGCTCCAGCAGCATCTTGCTCACCCCCAGCACCTCGGGATTGTCCTCGACCAGCAGCGCCGTGCGGTCGGTCACGTATTCGATCTGCTCGTCCTTGACGGAGGGTTGCCGCCTTTCGGAATGAACGCGGGGCAAATACAGGGTCACATCCGTGCCCTTGCCGACCTCGCTCACGATGTCGATGAAGCCTCCGGACCGATTGGCAAACCCATAGGCCTGGGAAAGTCCGAGGCCGGTGCCTTTGCCCGTCTGCTTGGTGGTGAAGAACGGATCGAACACTTTCGACAGGATGTCTTCCGGGATGCCGCAGCCTGTGTCGGAAACCTTGAGGGCGACAAACTCGCCCTCGCGTTGCAGAACGGCGTCGGGGTCGTTGCGTTTCAGCTGCCTGTTCTCTGCCGTGGCGGTGACGACGCCGCCTTGGGGCATGGCGTCGCGTGAATTGAGGACGAGATTGACGACGGCGAGCTCGAGCTCATTCGGATCCACCTCGACGGCCCAGACGTCGGGCGGGATGCGCGCGTCCAGCTGAGCCAATGTGCCGATCGAGCTGGCCAGCAGGGTGCGGATAGCCTCGATCGCATCATGCAGGCTCACCACGACCGGGTTCAGGCTCTGACGCCTTGAAAAGGTGAGCAGTTGGCGGGTCAGCGATTCCCCCCGTTTGCCCGCAAGCCCGATGGCTTCCGCGGCGCGCAAAATCCTCGGGTTGTCGCCGGCGGCCTTTTTGATCGTCAAGATATTGCCGCTCACGACCATGAGCAGATTGTTGAAGTCATGGGCGACGCCGCCCGTCAGCTGGCCGAGAGCGTCCATCTTTTGTGATTGAGCGAGCTGTGCCTGGGTGGCTTGCAGGGCCATCTGCGCCTCGCGCCGCTCGGTGATGTCCCGCGTGATCTTGGCGAAGCCGACGAGATCGCCGTGCTCGTCGTGGATCGCATCGATGATGACATTGGCCCAAAAACGGGTGCCGTCCTTGCGCACGCGCCAGCCTTCGGCTTCATACCGGCCTTGTTCGGCGGCTATCCGAAGCGACCGCGCCGGAGTCCCGGCCTGCTGCTCGCCGTCGGTGAAAAATCGCGAGAAGTGCCGGCCGATCATCTCGTCGGCCGCGTAACCCTTGATCCGTTGTGCGCCGGCGTTCCAGTTCGTGACGATGCCGTCGGGATTGAGCATGTAAAGCGCGTAATCGGTCACGCCGTTGACCAGCAGCCGGAATTGGCGCTCGCTGGCGCGCAACGCTTCGGCGGCCTGCTTCTCGGCGGTGACATGCCGGCCCGCGACATAGATCAGGCCGTCCTGCTCGGTCAGGGTCCACGCAATCCATCGCCACGAGCCGTCCTTGTGGCGAAAGCGATTCTCAATTCGTATCGGATGGATGCCGCGCGCAAGGCTGTCGCGGGCCGCGTCCGCGTCGTCTGCGTCGTCCGGATGGCGGAGCTCGTCGGCATGCATGGACTTGATCTGGTCCTCGCTCCACCCGAGGAGCGCGGTCCAGGCCGGATTGATGCTGAGGAAATAACCGTCGAAGTTGGCGACCCCGAGCAGATCCTCGGACACGCTCCAGATGCGATCGCGTTCGCGCGTGCGCTGTTCGATTTCGAGCGCGAGATTGTGGCTGAGATTGCCGAGACGTTGGTCCTTGTGGACGCGTTCGGTCGTTTCGAGCGCCGTGATCAGAATTCCACCGATCCCGTTGGCGGCGGAGGGATCCGGAACAGGACTGTAGCTGATCGTGAAATGGGCCTGGATGAGCATGCCGTGGCGGCGAATTCTCCATGGATGGTCTTCGGCAAAGAACGTTTCTCGTCGACCGCGCAGGATGGCTTCATTGAGCGGGCCGAGCTCCTCATAGATTTCGGGCCAGACCTCCCGTAAGGGGCGGCCGAGCGCTTGCGGATGCTTCTCACCCAGGATCTCGCGATAAGCATCGTTGTAGATCGTGACGAGCTCGGGACCCCAGCGGAGCGCCATGGGGAAACCGCTGGACAGGATGATGGCGACGCTCAGCTCCAGAGCGCTGGACCATGTTTCGCGGGCGCCGAGAGGCGTGTCGGCCCAGTTTTTTCCGCCGATGAGGGCCCGCAGGTCGGGTGCGCCGGATGCGCGATCTGCGGCCTGGAGACCGAGACCGCTGGGACCTGGAGAGACGCTATTCATTGATCTCCGCGCAATTCCAAAACATAAACAAACGCTTGGGACGCGATATTGTTCCGTCTCCATGGCCTCGACCGGTGCCGGCGCTCGGGGAGGGCTCATCGGGTGACCTTCGCGATAACGAGGCCCACGTCGTTCGGCCGTTGAGCCGGCGGGTGAGCCCACGGCCGTAAGACGTTGGAGAAGTTGCGCCTTGGGTCGGATGCACTGGGGGCTGGCGCCGACGTCACGATCGGCCGCGTAGCCAATCCAACTTCGATCCGACAACGGCGACGCCTCTGCGGAGCGACCCGCTGCTATGGCCCCGCTCTTGCTGCTCCTTGGCCAAATGCCGCGATCGCGCGCCTGTCGGCGGACAGAACGTCCCGTGTCGGTACAACACCGCCACACTTTCGGACAGGCGATCGCCCCCCAGGAGCGAGAGCATGTGGAGATTGGTCGTTATCCTTTGCGTGCTGAACGCGACCGACGTTTTTGCCGGGGTGAGCCGGAGCGTGTTGCGGGTCGGGATCACCATTACGGGAAACGGCAATTCACCGGTGCTTAACCCTCAGCCTGCGGCCGGCCCGATCGTCCGACCCCGAATGGCCATTCCCCTGCCGCCCGAGAGGCGCGCGGCGGTCGGTCCTCGCGATAACGCTCCATCGAGCCGGTGACCTGCGCCGTCCAATCATACGGTGAACGGAGGGTAACAAAGCTCACTGAACAATACGTAACGAATGCCAGTAAACGCCAAGAAAATATTGGCTCAAAGCGGCCAAAAAGCCAAAAGTGTAAATCAGATGTGGCCATTGTGCCTAAACGGCAAGTAAAAAATCGAGATGAATGGAATTTAATCGCTATCCAGACAGCTTTTGATAAATGGACTATTTAATATACCACAATACATCTATCATTTATTGTAATATTTAAGCGGGATATGACGCAGCGACATGTATTCAACGTCCCAGAACGCGAGACAACTCGCGCTCGGCCATACAGGGGACGTGTCATGTTGAAATTTCAGAATCGCCTCGCGCTCGCGATTGCCGTTGCGGCGACCGGCACGATCGACAGCGCCTCGGCGCTGGGTGTCGGCGCGGTGACCGCAGCGGCTACGGATTAGCTGATCCGGATCGCGTTCGCTCCCGGTATCCCACCGTGCTCCGGCCTCGGACATTGCTGAGTTGCGAGCGGCTTTTCGCCGTGCTCGCGCTTGTGCTCGTCCTTGGCTTCACGGCGGGGAGGGGGCGGGCGGACGAGGCCGGCCGGCAGATGCAGCTCGAGGTCGTCCTCAACGGCGTTCCGACCCAGCTCATCGGCGCCTTCGTGATGCGTGACGACGGGCATCTCGCGGCGCGCCGGCAGGAACTGGTGGACATCGGATTGAATCCCCGTGGCGACGCCTCGCCGGACCGGATCGTCGTTCTCGATGATCTGTTCGGCCTTTCGTATCGCTACGAGGAATCGACCCAGCGCGTTTCCATTACGGCGCCGGAGGAATTGCTGATCACGAAGGAATATAATTTACGCAACGCGCCGCCGCCACCCGAGCTGGCAAAACCCGATTATGGCGCGGTGCTCAACTACAACCTGTTCGCCTCCGGGGCCAGCAATGCCGATACCCGGGCGGTTGCGTTCAGCGGCGCCTCGGCAACGCTCGACGGCCGCGTGTTCACGCCCTATGGCACGCTCAGCCAGTCCGCCCTCATCAGCTCGTCGCTGGACGAACGCTTCGCGGCGCTGAGGCTCAATACCACCTTCGCGTATTCAGATCTCGAGACGATGACGACGTATCGGGCCGGCGATACGATCAGCAGCGGTCTCGCCTGGACGCGCCCCATTCGCATCGGCGGCCTGCAGGTTCAGCGCAATTTCGGTCTGCGCCCCGACTTGGTGACATTGCCACTGCCCTCCGCCCGCGGCAGCGCGGCGGTTCCTTCGACTGCCGATGTCTATATCAACAACGTCAAGACCTATTCGCAGGACGTCGGCGCGGGCCCGTATCTGCTGACCAATCTGCCGGCCATCGGCGGCAGTGGAACGGCGCGCGTCGTTCTGCGCGATGCGTCCGGTCACGCCACCGAGGCAAATCTGCCGTTTTACGTGTCGTCCATGTTGCTGGCGCCCGGCATGTTCGACTATTCGGTCGAGGCCGGTCTGCCGCGCCTCTCGTATGGGACGACGGATGATACCTATGTGGCCAAGCCGGTCGGCTCCGCCAGTGCGCGTTACGGCATGTATGATTGGCTGACGCTGGCGGGCCATGTGGAGGGCGGCGCGGGTCTCCTCAACGCCAGCGCCGCCGTCATGGCGCGCACCGGCTCGTTCGGCGTGGCGTCGGTCGCGGCCGCCGCGAGCCGTTACGGCGGCGGCACCGGCTTTCAGAGCTACTTGTCGTATGAAACGAAAATCTGGGGCATCAATATTAGTGCGAGCTCGCAGATGACGTTCGGCTCCTATGACGACCTTGCGTCGGTGACGGCGCGATTGCAGCCGGTCGCGACCGATCCCTACGATGTGAGCTCGTATCTGGACCTTTCCACGTCCATCAAGGCGATCGCCACGCCGCTGTACACCAGCGCGCGGCCCGCCAAGGCGCTCAACCGCATCTCGGTCGGCGCTCCCCTGCCGTTCAACAGAGCCAACCTGGGCGCCAGCTTCATTCAGACCACGGATGCCACGGGTATCCGCTCGGATATCGTCACCGCGACGCTGTCGGTCAGTTTCGACTGGGCGTCCGTTTTTGCCAGCGCCTTCACGACGGTCGGCGGGCAGAAAAATACCGGTTTCCTGGTCGGACTATCGATGCCGATCGGCGACTCGGTGACGGCGTCGACCTCGGCATCGGGCGGAACCAGCGGCAGCAGCATCAATGTCGAGGCGACCAAGACGCTCGGCGCGACGCCGGGCAGCATCGGATGGCGCGTCCGCGACAGCGAGGGGGTCGGCGCCCAGCGCTCCGCGGCGGTTTCCTATCGCTCGGACTATGCGCGAACCGAGGCCGGGGTGATCCAGGACCGCAATGGCGTGCAGGGGACCGCCGAAGTCGAGGGCGCCATCGCCACGCTGGGGGGCGGCGTGTTCTTTGCCAACCGCATCGACGACGCTTTCGCGGTGGTGGAGACCGGCGTGCCGGGCATCGAGGTCTTTCATCAAAATCGGCCCGCCGGGACCACGGATTCGAGCGGGCGGATGCTGATCCCGAACTTGCAATCCTATCAAAACAACAAGGTCGCCATCGACACGACCAAATTGCCGGTCAACGCCGATATCGCGACGACCGAAAGCTGGGTCGCGCCCGCGGACCGCTCGGGGGTGCGTCTGAACTTCGCCGTGCAGACCAACATCCGGCCGGCGATCGTGGTGCTCAAGACGCCGGGCGGCGAGCCGCTGGCCGCCGGCGCCCAGGGCCAGGTCGAGGGCGGCGAGAGCTTCACGGTCGGCTATGACGGCCAAGCCTATATCAAGAACCTGGCCGCCACCAATAACGTGACCGTCACGCTGCTCGATAGCCAATGCCGCGCCTCGTTTCCCTACGAGGCGCGTCCCGACGAGCAGGTCGTCATCTCGCCGGTGATCTGCCAATAAAACCGCGGCGAAACGAATCCGCGCCCGCAACTCAATAGGTCACCGTGGTGACGATCGTGTCGCTGTAGGCGGCGGGTTTCGGGGTCGTCTGCGGCGCAATCCGGCCGTAGACCGTCTGGTTTTGCGACAAGCCGGTTCCGGTCCCGGACGCCGTGTTGACTCCGGCCGTGCTCCCCCACGGCAGCGACCGCGCCGAATCGCGATAAAGCCCGTAGAGCACGTTGACGCCCGCGGAGGTCATTTTCCTCTGGGTCGGATCAGTCGCGGCGGAAAGACCGCCGTCAAGGCTCACCGCGTAGGGCAGGGTGGAGTTGCATTGGATCGCCAGGGTGCCTTGCGCGTCGGTATTTGCGGTCAACAGTCCGACGGATCCGAAATTGATGTTCGTGGCGCTGACGTTGCAGCTGCTGATGACCGTGGCGGTCGCGGAGGACGACGCGCTCGCCGTCTTGCTGCCGGTCGGACACGCGGTCGCTCCCTGGATGTCGTATTGAATGAAGGGATTGGCGGTGAAGGTGGAGGAATAGGCCCCGGCGATCACCGTCTGCTGCGAGGCGAGAAATCTCCCATAGACCGTCACCGGAGTCGTGCTCGACTTCGCCACGTCGATCTGCACGCCCGCGGTGTCATAGCCGGTCTGCCAGGATCCCCATAACAGCGTGCGCGACGAGTCCGAGTAGAGATCGTAGCGGGCCTTGTTGGCGCCGCTCGTCATCTGCCGGCTGGTCGCATCGTTGGCCGATCCGGCGCCGATGCTGATGCATATCCGCCGCGGGTTGTTGCCCGATCCGCCCGAGCAGGTGACGGTGAGCGTCGTCGTCGTATCGACGGCCGTGCCCGGGAGGACGTTGACGCTACCGAACGCCATCGCCGGCATGCTGACGGTGCAGGATTGTGCCTGCGCCACGGTGGAGACGGCCAACAAGAACCAGAGCGCCCAAGCGACCGCGCATATGCGTTGATAAAGGCAGCGACGCATGAACGGGACTCGAATCTCCGAAACGCGGAAGAAGATTACGTAAGGTATTTGGTTAATTAATAATTGATAATTCGTGTTGTATTTTATCGCCCTTATCGTCGGTAAGGTTTCATGCGTGCTCAATCGAAAGTTGATCATCGGCTGTATGTCATTGCGGCGGCCGCGGCGGTCGGTCTTCTGTCATCCGCAGCCCCGACTATTGCGGCAACGTCCACTGCTACTTTCACCGTGCAAGTTACGGTCGTCGCAACTTGTACGATCAACAGTGCGTCGACCCTGAACTTCGGCAGCCAGGGCGTTTTCACCGCGAATGTCGACCAGACCTCGACGATTCAAGTCCAGTGCACCAACACCACGCCCTACACCATCGGTCTCGATGCTGGTCTCGGGTCGGGAGCGACCGTCGCGGTTCGCAAGATGACGAGCGGCGGCGCCACCGTGAATTACACGCTCTACAGCGACAGCGGCCGCACCACCGTCTGGGGCACGACCATCGGCACCAACACGGTTGCGGCGACCGGCAACGGCGCGGCCCAGAGCTACACCGTCTATGGCCGCATCCCGGCGCAGACCACGCCGGCGCCGGGCAGCTACGCCGATACGGTGACCGTGACCGTTACCTACTAGATTTTTGAAAGACCGGACACACCCTGAGATTGTATTCGCCGCATCGAACGCAAGGGGAAGACCCCCGACTGGCGACATGATGCGGACGAATTACCTAACGTACTGGGTTAATCGATAATTAACATCTTTCGTTTTATTTGATCGGTACCATCGTGGGGAGGGATTTCATGTTGGCCATACCGAAGCTTCGCTCTCGATTGAGACTCACGGGCGCCCTGACGGCGGCCTGTCTTCTGCAGCTTGTTGGTCCTTCCTCTGCGATAACCACGACGACGACGACTTTCACCGCGACGATCACGCTCGCGGCGACCTGCACGATCAACAGCGCCTCGACGCTGAATTTCGGCAGCGCAGGCGTTCTCACCGCCAACGTCGATCAGACCTCGACGATCGCCGTGCAGTGCACCGACACCACGCCCTACAGTATCGGCCTCGATGCGGGGACTGGGACGGGTGCGACGGTTACGGTCCGCAAGCTGACCAGCGGCGGCGCCACGGTGAATTACACGCTTTACAGCGACAGCGGCCGCACCACCGTCTGGGGTAATACGCCGCCCACGGACACGGTCGCGGCGACCGGCAACGGTGCGTCTCAAAGCTACACCGTCTACGGTCGCGTGCCGGCCCAGACCACGCCAGCTCCCGGCACCTACACCGACACGGTGACCGTGACCGTAAGCTATTGAGCTTCTCGAAAGACCGGTGGAGGACACCATGCGATCGACTGTCACCAAAGCGATTCTGACCGCAACTCTTGCGCTCGCCGCCTGCTATCCGGCCCAGGCCGGAACCCTTCAAGTGGCGCCGGTGCTGGTCGACGTGACCGCGCCCGGAGCGGCATCGACCGTGACATTGCGCAACGAGGGCGCCACGCCGATCAATGCGCAGATCCGTGTGTTCCGCTGGTCGCTGGTCAATGGCCAGGAGAAGCTCGAGCCCACCAATGACGTGGTGGCGAGCCCGCCTTCCGTCACCTTGACGCCCAAGGGTCAATACATCGCCCGCATCGTGCGGGTCTCGAAGCAGCCGGTCGCCGGCGAGGAAAGCTATCGGCTGCTGGTCGACCAGCTGCCCGATCTCGCGCAGCAGAAGAACGGCGCCGTGAATCTCCTGATGAGATACTCGATCCCGGTTTT
Organism: Xanthobacteraceae bacterium; assembly: GCA_036270895.1. GTDB lineage: Bacteria > Pseudomonadota > Alphaproteobacteria > Rhizobiales > Xanthobacteraceae > JAVDCA01. The sequence continues at coordinate 10,578 of DATBBS010000448.1, read as the reverse complement.
CTTCGGCGCGCCCACCAAGAAAAACCCGACCGTCGAATGGTCGCTCGCCGTGAAGGGCGACAAGGTGACCTTGACGGCGCACAACACCGGCGATCGCCGGTTGCGCATCTCGGCCCTCGCGTTGCGCGACGCGCATGGAAAAAGCGTGTCCTTCGGCACCGGGCTTGCCGGCTACGCGCTTGGCCAGTCGACCAAGACCTGGACCGTCTCCAGCCGCGGCTTTGCGAGCAGCGGATCGGCCACGATCTCGGGCCAAAGCGACGGCGGACCAATTCAAGCCGTCGCCACGATCGCCAGCCGCTGAACCGCACACCGCGTCTTCGTCACGCGTGACGGAGTCCGTCACGCCGACTGGCTGTCTTTCATCAGGCGGTCGAGATGCAGCCGGATATGCGCGGCTTCCGCCGGCGTATGGGCGAGCGCAATCGCGCGTCCGAAGGCGTCGCGCGCTTCCTCGGTGCGGCCGAGCTGGGTCAGGAACGCACCCTTGGCGCCGAAGAAATGGAAATATCCCGACAGCCGATCGGCCAGCGGCTCGATCATCGCGAGCGCGGCTTCCGGGCCGCGCAGCTTGGCGACGGCCACCGCCCGGTTGAGGGTGACGACGGGCGAGGGCTGTAATCGCTCCAGCGTGGCGTAGAGCTGGTCGATCTCCGCCCAGTCGGTGTCCTGCGGCCGCGCCGCGCGCGCATGCAGCGCCGCGATCGCGGCCTGCACCTGGTAGGAGCCCGGACGGTGGTGGCGCAGCGCCTTGTCGACCAGCGCCAGCCCCTCGGCGATCATGTCGTGGTTCCACAGGCCGCGGTCCTGCTCGTCCAGCAGCACGATGTTGCCGTCGGGATCGAGCCGGGCGCGCGCCCGCGCGTGCTGAAACAGAAGCAGCGCCGTGAGCCCCATGATCTCGGGCTCGCTCGGAAAGAGCCCCAGCAGCAGGCGGGCGAGGCGAATCGCCTCCTCGCACAGGGACACGCGAACATGGGCGCTGCCGCCGGTCGCCGAATAGCCCTCGTTGAACAGGAGATACACCATGGCCGCCACGGAGCCGAGCCGCTCGGCCCGCTCGACCGCGCCCGGCGTCTCGAACGGAACGGCTGCCGCCGCGACGCGGCTCTTTGCCCGCGTGATGCGCTGCTCCATGGCGGCCTCGCTCACCAGAAAGGCGCGGGCGATTTCTTCGACCGACAGTCCGGACACGATGCGCAGCGCGAGCGCGATCTGCTGGACCGCGGGCAGATCGGGATGGCAGCAGATGAACAAGAGGCGCAGCACGTCGTCGCGGTAATGCGCGCTGTCGAGCCGTTCGGCGAGATCGGCTTCGGCGTCGTTCAGGTCCGACAGGATCTCCTCGGGCGGCAACGCCTGGGTCTTGCTGCGGCGGCGCACGTCGTCGAGGGCGACATTGCGCCCGACCAGGATGAGCCAGGCGGCGGGATCGCGCGGCGGACCGTTGACCGGCCATGTCTTCAACGCGCGCAGGCAGGATTCCTGAAAGGCCTCCTCGGCCTGGTCGAGGTCGTGAAAGTAGCGCAGCAGTGCGCCAACCGCTTTAGGGCGCGCGGCGGTCAGCGCCGCATCGATCCAGGCGAGATCGGTCACCTCGCGCGGCTTCCGGTTTCGAAATGGCGCAGCGGGCGGATCTCGAGCGCGCCGGTCTCGCCGTGCCCGAGCTCGCGGGCAAATGCGATGGCCTCGTCCAGGGACGCGCAATCGACCACATAGAAACCGAGGAGCTGTTCCTTGGTCTCGGCGAAAGGCCCGTCGATCACCACCGGTTCGCGGCCCGACCTGACCGTGGTGGCGGCGGTCGTCGGCATCAATCGCGCTACCGGGCCAAGCTTGCCGGCGGCCGCGACTTTCTGCTGCACCTTGGCGCGCTTGGCCAGCACGGCCTCGTCCTGCGCTGGGGTCCAGCCCATGACCTCCGCCTCGTCATGGTAGCAAAGGACGGCATACAGCATCGGGCTCTCCTCCGTGGGTCGCTATGCAAGGACGATCGAGTATGCCCGATCCCGACACGTCGGCGAAAATTCAGGCCGCCGGAGCGGCGAGCCCGGGTTCCCGTCTGAGGGCCTCATTGCGGGCCGGGATGTTGCAGAAAGAATCGCACCATCTCGCGGCTGGCGTCCGGCCCGCGCGGGTCGGTGTAGGAGCCGGCGGCGCTGCCGCCCGACCAGGCATGACCCGCGCCATGCAGTACCCATTGTTCGAGGACCGGCCGCCCGCCGGCGTCGGTCTGGACGGTTCGCGTGTAGGCGATGCCGCCGGCCGACTGGCCGCGGTCGACCGCGGGCGCGAGCTGCGCCGTGGCCTTGGACTGGGCGATGACCTGATCGCCATTCACCGGGCTCACCGTCGCGTCGCGGTCGCCATGAAACACGATGGTCGGCATCGGCTTTCCGTCACGCCGCGGGATCGCTCCGCCTTGCCGCATCGCCGCGAAGGCGGACGGCATATCCCGCGCCGCGCCGCAGGCGAGACCGGAATGAACCCCGATCGCCGCATAGAGATCCGGATAGGCCGCGCCCATGATGGCCGCCGCCGCGCCCCCGGCCGACAGGCCGGCCACATAGACGCGGGCAGGGTCGACCGCGACGTCGCGCATGATCTGTCGGGTGATGCCGGCGATCAGCGAGGCTTCGCCGCCGTCGCGCTGCTGGTCAGCCGTGCTGAACCAGTTCCAGCAATGCGAGGGATTTGCCGCCGACGATTGCGCCGGATAGGCGACGATGAAAAGCTTTTCTTCCGCCAGCGTATTCATTTGCGTTCCGGCCGCGAAGTCGTCGGGCGATTGCTTGCAGCCGTGCAGCATCACGATCAACGGAAGCGGCGCGCCGCTGTAACGGCTGGGAACATAGAGCTTGTAGGTCCGGCTGCCGGCCTCGTTGGCATAGGCGCGCTCCTCGAAGCGGGCGCCCTCGGGCAGGGAAATCGGCTCGCTTGGCGCGTGCGGCCGTAAGAGCCCATGCGGGCGCGCGCCGAGTTTTCCAAGACCATCGACGAATTTGCGCAGGCCTTGCGGCCTGACGGCCAAGGCTTGCGCGTCGACTGCTTTTGGCGCGGCGGATGAATCCGGCTGAGCCGCTCGTCCTCGCAGCAGCGCCATGGCTTCCGCGAGCCGGCCGGCGCGGGTGAGGCGGGTGATCTCCGCCATGTTCACGTTCATATTGAGACCCATCAGGTGTTCCTTGCGCGATGACAAAGCGGCCGGTGATCGCGCGGCCGCCGGCTTCGCAAACGAGTTGCGTATTCGGGTGGATGGAGTTCGGTGGCTTATCGAATGCGGTCGCTCAGGGCTTCGCGCAGCCGCGGATTGAGTTGCAGGGCGCCGAGGACCTCGATCGATGCGATGGTCCGCCGCGCCAGCTCGGGCGACACGTCGTCCGCGATGCTGGCCAGGCCGAGGACCTGGATGTGGAGCGTTTCGCCCGCCGCCTCAGCGGCTTCCAGATCTTTGCGGCCATAGCATCGCAGCCCCAGGTCGAGGCGGCGGCGGGCGAGTGTTTGCTTCAACGCCGCATCGTGGCGATCGAGCTGATTGCGTATGGCGGTGCGAATGAAGTCGGTGCGATTGGAGTAGAATCCCTCCTGCACCAGAAGATCGACCTGACCCAGATCGACATAACCCAGGTTGATGGTGATCTTCTCGCTGTCGCGCGTCTTTGGGCGAAGCTCAACGCTGCCGGTCATGTTTTCCATCCGTTCCATCCAACCGCCATCTGCACACCATCCCAGTGGATGGTATATGGCAGCGATCCACGCCCGTTCAAGGCTTGGCCCGGCCCTTCGGGTCATTATCCGCGCAACGGATGATCCCGTAGCCACCGAAGCGAGGGTGGCATAGTGGATGCTCCGCCTGCGCGACGCATGACAGGCGATGGGGCGCCGGGACCGCAATGTCAGAGACCTACCGTTCGCGTGTCGCCGTCATCGGCGCCGGCCCGGCCGGGCTGATGGCGGCGGAGGTGCTCGCCGCCGGCGGCGCCGCGGTCACGGTCTATGATCGGATGCCGTCGGCCGGGCGGAAATTCCTGCTCGCCGGCCGTGGCGGTCTCAATCTGACCCACAGCGAGGACGTCGAACGGTTGCTCGGCCGCTACGGCGCCGCCACCGACGGCCTGCGCGCCGCAATCGCGGCCTTTCCGCCGGCCGCCTTGCGCGCATGGAGCGAGGCGCTCGGTCAGCCGACCTTCGTCGGATCGAGCGGGCGTGTGTTTCCAAAAGCCTTCAAGGCGTCGCCCTTGTTGCGGGCCTGGCTGCGGCGGCTCGGCGCGGCGGGAGTCGGTCTCGCGTTGCGCCATCATTGGGTCGGGTGGGACGAGCGCGGCGGCCTGCGGCTCGACGGGCCGCAAGGCAACGTGACGGTCGAGCCGGATGCGACCGTGCTCGCCCTGGGCGGCGCGAGTTGGCCGCGCCTGGGCTCCGACGGCGGCTGGGTCGCGCCGCTCGCGCGCGCCGGCATTGCGATCGCGCCGTTGCGGCCGGCCAATTGCGGTTTCGTCGTCGCGTGGTCGGGCGTCTTTCGGGATCGCTTCCACGGCCAGCCGCTGAAACGCATCGCGCTCTCGTTCCGCGGCGAGACGGCGAGGGCTGAGGCGATGGTCACGCAAGCCGGCCTCGAGGGCGGGGCCATCTACGCGCTGTCGGCGGCGTTGCGCGACGCGATCGAAGAGAGTGGTGCGGCGGTCGCCCATATGGCGTTGCGGCCCGACCTCACCGCCGCCGATCTGCTCGAGCGGCTCGACGCGCCGCGCGCCAAGCAGTCGCTGTCGAGTTTCCTGCGCAAGACCGTGAGGCTCTCGCCCGTCGCCATCGGATTGCTGCACGAGGCCACGCAAGCGTCATCGGCGCGTCTGACCCACATGGATCGTGCGGCGCTCGCCGCGCTCATCAATGCGGTCCCGCTTCGCCTGACCGGCACGGCGCCGCTCGCGACCGCCATCTCGACGGCGGGCGGGATCGCGTTCGAGGAGCTCGACGCATCTTTCATGCTGCGCCGCCGGCCCGGAGTCTTCGTGGCCGGAGAGATGCTCGATTGGGAAGCGCCGACCGGCGGCTACCTGCTGCAGGCATCGTTTGCGACCGGTGCGGCCGCCGGCCGCGGCGCGCTGCAATGGCTGGGCGCGCAGGCCCGCCGGTAGAGCGCTATCGTTGAGATCGAATCATGGATTTCGTCATGGCGCGCATAGCCGTTTGAAGAGCGGCGCCGCATGTCGCGCGTTCATCCGTACCTCGCAACCGTCGCGCAGAAATTCGACATCGCCTGTCGTGCGTTTATCCATACCGCGCAACCGTCGCGCACAAATTCGACAACGCCTGGGGAATTCCACGCGAGAAAGCCGTAATTTCGCTACGGAATCGCTGTATCGCGCAAGAGGTAAGGGGTACCTCGGGGTGGAGGGGCAGTATGGGTCAGGCACATCTGTCGGCGGGTCATCGCGAACATCATGCGCGCGATCTGCTGCAAGGAAGTGACCACGCGCGCAAAGACTTTAATATGGACAAGCTGCGCGAGGAGAATGCTCAGCTTCGGGAGCTTGTGATCCAGCTCTCGAAGCTCGTCATCAGGAACGTGGTCGATCGACAATAAGTTATGGTCTACGCGTCAAGTGATCGTCCGCGCGTCGCACATGCGCCGTCCGCCAATGGCGGCACGGCGGGCTGGCTGCGAGCGGGGAGGGGCGCGGCGATCACGTCCGCTGCGCTCTTGCTTTCGTTGAACAGCTCTCGATCCGCAACGGGATGGGTAATCGCTACGCGCCAAAGATCGTCACGCGCAGCGACAAAAAAGCCCCGGCCAATCTCCGACCCGATCACAATCGATTCATCGGCACCGGGAAATGCTCCAGGTACGTCTGTACAGTGGGGCGCGACCGGCTCATGCTGCCCGTCCCACACTCACACCGGGATACGCCATGGCTGCCGACGTCGACGCTGCGACTCTGAAAGGCTGGCTCTCGGACGGTTCCGAGATCGCCCTGCTCGACACGCGCGAGCACGGCCAATACGGCATGGGGCATCTGTTCTTCGCGGTGCCGCTGCCCTACAGCCGCTTCGAGCTCGGCCTGCCCGCCTTGGTGCCGAATCCGGCCGTTCGACTCATTCTCTGCGATGACGGCGAGGGCGTCGCCGCGCGCGCGGCCGCGCGGGCCGAGGCGCTCGGCTATACCCATGTGCACGTGCTCAAAGGCGGCGTCGCCGCCTGGCGGCAGGCCGGCCACACGCTCTATGCCGGCGTCAATGTGCCGAGCAAGACTTTTGGCGAGCTGGTCGAGCATGAGCGTCACACCCCGCGCGTGACCGCGCAGGCGCTGCAGGCCATGCGGGACGCCGGCGAAAATTGTGTGATCGTCGACGGCCGTCCCTTCGCCGAGTACCACAAGATGAACATCCCGGGCGGGATCTGCTGTCCGAATGGCGAGCTGGCGCTGCGCATCAGGGACATCGTTCCCGACCCCGTGACCCCGATCGTGGTGAACTGCGCGGGGCGCACGCGCTCGATCATCGGCGCGCAGCTGCTCATCGATTTCGGCGTCCCCAATCCGGTCTATGCGCTGGAGAACGGCACCCAAGGCTGGACGCTGGCGGGATTGCGGCTCGAGCACGGCGCGAGTCGGCGCTATTCCGGCCAGGTTCACGCGCGCGATGCCGCCGGGCTGACGGCGCGGGCACGCGCGCTCGCGGAGCGCCGGGGCGTCGGCTACGTGGCGCCGGGCGTGGCGCACGGCTGGCTCGCCGACAAGGCACGCACGACCTATTTGCTCGATGTGCGCACCGCCGAGGAGGTCGCCGCCAACGGCCTGCCGGGCTTTTTGCACGCGCCGGGCGGCCAGCTCATCCAGGCCACCGATCAGTGGGTCGGGGTCAAGGGCGCCCGCCTGGTGCTGGTCGACGAGGAGTGCGTGCGCGCGCCGGTGGTCGCGAGCTGGCTGCGCCAGCTCGGCCACGAGACTTACGTGCTCACGGGCGGCATCGCGGCCGCCGGCGCCTATGCGTGGCGCCGCCGCGGGCCACCCAGTCTCGATCCGTTGCCGGCGATCGCGCCCGCCGAGTTGGCCGACGCCCTCAAAGCCGGCGCCGCGCAGGTGATCGACCTGCGCGCCAGCATGGCGTTTCGCAACGGCCATATTCCGCAGGCCACATGGTCTGTTCGCCCGCGCGTCGCCGCGGCGGCCGTGCCCGGGACGGCGATCGTGCTAGTCGCCGACGAGCCGCCGGTGGCCGCGCTCGCGGCGCTCGATCTCGCCGAGGCCGGCCACGCGGATGTCCGGTTGCTCGCCGGCGGGCAGGGCGCCTGGTGCGCGGCTGGTCTGCCGGTCGCCGCCACGCCCGACATCCCGGCCGATCCGGATTGCATCGATTTCCTGTTTTTCACCCACGGCCGCCATGACGGCAACCACGACGCCGCGCGGCAATATCTCGCCTGGGAGACCGGCCTCGTGGGCCAGCTCGACGCGCAGGAGCGGGGGGTGTTTCGGGTCGCGAGTGGGTAGGGTGGGTTGAGCGAAGCGAAACCCACCATTTCCTCATGTCGGACGACGATGGGTTTCGCTGCGCTCAACCCATCCTACGGCTTCCGCCGTCTCACTTCGCCTTGATGTTCGACCGCCGCACGTGGTCGAGGTTCTTGCCCTCGATGCGGATCAGCTTGCAGCCCGCCGCGCGGCGCGGCGAATGCACGTCGCCGACGTCGTAGAAATGCGCGTCGCCGCGCTTCATCTCGTAGGTGCGCACCGGCTCGACCAGGTTGGGCTTTCCGGCCGCGCCGCGCTCGACGATCTTCCAGTCGGTCATCTCCGTGACGCCGGTGGCCTGGCCGTAGATCGCCCAGCTCTCGCCGTGATCGTGCGGCGAGCCGTTGGCCGGACCGTCATAGACATGGCCGCAGATGCAGAAGCCGAGCTCGGGATCCTCGAACAGGATCTCGCGCGGGTTGGCGCCGGGGGCCCGATCCTTGAGATGGGCCGCGACAAAGGCCGGATCGGTCAGGGCGCGCGACACATGGCGGCCGACCACAGCCTTGGCGCCGGGGCCGGGATCGGCCTTCAGGGCGGCGCGGATATCGGCGGCAAACTGATCCAGCGTGTAGGTCATCGTCAGCGTGTCGCTCATGAGATCCTCCGATTGGCGTTTGGCCATGAGGCTAGCGCATTCGCGGCCGCGGCGCGAGCCCATCTGGGGGGAGCCGCTCATCTCGATGTGAGATTCTTCGCGATCCTTACAGCTACGGCATCAAAACCGTCGCCTCTCGTCGCGTGTGTCGGGTCGGCGGCTTTGAGAGAGAGCTCGTTCATAACATCGAGAATCTGCTCGCAAGACTGGACCACGCCTGCGGCATCGAAGTCCTTGCGAATTGTGTTGAATACATCGCTCCGCTGCGGATCGAGCGCGTCCATTGCGAGGGCGTCCGAATAGGCGGTCGCATCTGCCTCCAGGAGGCCCAATTTTTCGGCAGCCCACATGCCGAGGAGTTTGTTGCGCCGAATGATCTTCCTTAGGTCATCGTCGAATCCGGCCATTTTGTTTTCCTCGACGGCTGGCCGCGGGGCAACGAATACCGGTTTCCACCGGAGGAGACTGTGCCGCCGGCAAGCGATTCACTGCGCTTGCGGCGGCAACACGTAGAGAGTCATCGCGAAGACGGCATAGATCAGAATCAGCAGCGCGCCGATGAACCAGGCCGAACGCCCACCGCTGGTGATGAATGCCGCCACAAGGGTGGAAACGAAGACCATCACCACCGCGCCAGGCCAGAATTGCAGGTCCATCGGCGTCGGCCCAATGACGTAGCTGAGAAGCACCAGCACAGGCCCGACGAAGAGCGCGATTTGGGACGCGCTGCCGAGCGCGATCCCGACGCTGAGGTCGAGCCGGTTTTTGCGGGCAGCGGAAAGCGCCACGGTCATTTCGGCGGCGCCACCGACGAGGGCGACAACGACAAACCCGACGAATGCGGGGCTCATCCCGAATATCTTTGCGGCCTCCTGCACCGACTCGACGAAAATCTCGCTCACCAGCGCCACGAGCAACGTGACAACGGCGAGCGTGCCCAGGGCGAGACCGATGGGCCATGCGGGTTCGCCGGCCTCCGGCTGTGCCTGCTCGGCGCCAGCAAAGATTTCACGGTGCGTTTTGAGCGAGAACAACAAGCCCAATCCGTATCCGACGATCAGCAAGACCGCCAATCCGAGGCTGAGCTTCTGGGTCATCACCGCGCCGGCCGCCAAATCGGTCCTGGCGATCGCCGAAGGACTTATGAGCGCAATAGTGGCGAGCAAGAGCAAGCCTGCATGCAGCCGGGCGCCGGCTCGGTTGTACTCCTGGACGTGGTACTTGAGACCGCCGAGAAGAAAGGACGCGCCGAGCATGAACAGCGAGTTGGTCACGATGGCGCCGGCAATCGAGCCCTTCACCAGTGTGTACTGCCCGGCATGGAGCGCCGCAGTCGCGATGACCAGCTCGGTGAGGTTTCCCAGGGTTGCATTGAGCAAACCGCCCACGGCATCGCCCGTCTTTTCCGCGACGGACTCGGTAGCATGACTGAGCAAGGCGGCGAGCGGCACGATCGCGAGCACTGAGAGGACGAACAACACTGTGTGAGCCGCAGGGGCAACTTTCGCGGCGACCAGCACCACTGGCACGAGAGCCAGCAGCCAGAGCATGGGGTTGTGGCGGAGCTCCTTGAGGAGTGGCTTCATCTTCCACCGTCCCGGCTTCCCGGCACGGCACTCTAACCTGCCGATCTCGACGACGATTGATCCACATCAACCCATGGTTACGGCCGCCTCAAAGCTACTCGGGCTCGATGCCCAATGTGTTGATCACGTTCGCTCACTTGCGGGTCTCGTCCGTGATGAGCTTGCCGAAGTCGTCCGGCGAGCCGCCGATCGCCACGCCGCTCGCCTGCGCGAGCCTGAGGCCCGCAAGCTGATTGGCAAGTTGAACATCAAAAAAATTGGGCATTTCCGGGCCGCGCACGATGTCGCATGGATCGTCGCGCGACAAACAAAGAGCCATCAACGGTATAGCGGTACTCGCCGGTCGCGGCCAGGCTCTTGTCACTTCCGCCGAGCGGACACATCCTGCGCGTCGACGATCTTTGCGGATGCGGAACTCGATGATGAGTGACGGTGACCGCATGCATGGTCGAATCCATTCTATCCGCGGGGGGAGAGACGACTCTCTTCCACCCGATGGGGCGGCACGTCGTCTCGCGGCAATTCTCGCGGCTGATATCGCGGGTTACAGCCGTCTCATGGGAATCGACGAGGAGGGGACGCACGCCCGCGTCAGGCGTCAGCGCCGCGAACTCATCGAGCCGACCATCGCCGAACACCACGGCAAGCTCGTCAAGCATACGGGCGACGGCTTCCTGGCGATGTTCGACAGTCCCGTCGAAGCCGTCCGCTGCGCGATCGTCATCCAGCAAAGCATGGTCGGACGGAACGCATCGCTGCCGAAGGAACAATGGGTTCGGTATCGTCTCGGTGTCCATCTCGGCGACGTCATCGTCGAAGAGGGTGACGTCTATGGCGAGGGCGTCAACATTGCGGCGCGTCTCGAGGGAATTGCCGAGCCGGG
>DATBBS010000447.1:0-1738 GCA_036270895.1 Xanthobacteraceae bacterium | reverse complement strand
ACCCTGATCGCGCCGCCGCTCGCCGCCTTTGCGCTGAAATTCGGACCGCCCGAATACACCGCCTTGCTGGTGCTCGGCCTCATCTTCCTCGCCTATATGTCGTCGACCTCGCTGCCGCGCACCCTGCTGATGGCGGCGGTCGGATTGCTGCTCGGCACCATCGGCATCGACAACATGACCGGGCATTTCCGTTACTCCTTCGACATCGCCGAGCTCGGCGACGGCATCGGCATCGTGCCGGTCGCGGTCGGGCTGTTCGGGCTGGGCGAGATCCTGTCGACGCCGAGCGCCAACGTGACCGGCGAGGTGATCACGCCCAATCTGCGCGACCTGCTTCCGACGCCCACCGAATGGCGGCAGTCCGCGATGCCGATCGCGCGCGGCTCGGTGCTGGGCTTCTTGATCGGGCTCACGCCCGGATCGGCCCATATCATCTCGAGCTTCCTGTCCTATGCGGTCGAGCGCCGCTTCTCAAAACACCCGGAGGAATTCGGCAAGGGCGCGGTCGCGGGCGTCGCCGGACCTGAATCCGCCAACAACGCGGCCTCGACCGGAGCCTTCGTGCCGATGCTGGCGCTCGGCCTGCCGACCGGCCCGATCACCGCGGTGCTGATCGCCGCGCTCATGATCCACGGCATTCCGCCCGGGCCCACGCTGGTCAACGACCATCCCGACATCTTCTGGGGCTTCGTCGCCTCGATGTATGTCGGCAACCTGATGCTGCTCGCGCTGAACCTCCCGCTGGTCGGGATCTTCGTCAACGTGCTGCGCATCCCTTACGCCTACCTCTATCCGCTGGTGATCATGTTCTGCGTCATCGGGGTCTATGCGGTGAACAACTCGATCGTCGATGTGTGGATCATGCTGATCATGGGCGTGCTCGGCTATTTCCTGCGCAAATTCTCCCTCGATCCCGCGCCGCTCGTGCTTGGGCTGGTGATCTCGCCGACCTTCGAGATGAGCCTGCGCCAGTCGCTGATCATGTCCAACGGCGACTGGCTGATCTTCTTCCAGCGTCCGATCGCGCTGGTGCTGATCGGGGTCGCGGCGGCGCTGCTCACCCTGTCGGCCATCGCCGTGCTGCGGCGGCGCGCCGATTGGCGCGCCAAGCTCGCGGAGGTCGAGGCCGGCGAAGGCGGCTGAGTTGGAGGGCCGTCCCCTGCAGACTGCAGGGAATCTGCAGGCGATATACCTCCGGACCGTCGCCTGCGTGCCTTCCAACCGCTCCGCTGAACCTATACGCTGATACCCCAAGATCGAGCTCCCATTTTTCAACCGCAGCGCCGAGGCCGCCGGCCGGCGCGCGCACTGAATACCGACCCACCTCGGGCTTGCGTCTCGCCAGCCCTCCAGAAGGGGCGCCCCATGAAGCTTCCACGCCGTCAGTTTCTGAAGCTCGCCGCCGGCGCCGCCGCGCTGCCCGCCATCTCGACGATCGCCGGGGCGCAGGCCTACCCGAGCCGCTCGCTGCGGATGATCATCGGCTATCCGCCGGGCGGCTCGGCCGACATCACCGCGCGCCTGACCGGCCAATGGCTCTCGGATCGACTCGGCCAGCCGGTGGTGATCGAAAGCCGGACCGGCGCGGCCACCAATATCGCCACCGAGGCGGTCGTGCGGGCGCCGCCCGACGGCTACACGCTCCTTCTCGTCGCGCCGGCAAACGCCATCAACGCCACGCTCTATGACAAGCTCAGTTTCGATTTTCTCCGCGATATCGCGCCGGTCGCGGGCATCA